>NZ_JACSQR010000009.1:0-85697 GCF_014836505.1 Psychrobacter communis | reverse complement strand
AAGGGTGGATGGAGAATAATTTACCTAAACTGTTTCATGATATGGGTTGTATCAATTTTATTTTGGATTGACTATAAATACCAGTTTTTCAGTATATTCAACAAAAAAATTCCTCAGATTTTCATCTTTGGTGATCAAAGAAAATTCATACATATCTGCATATAATACTAAATAAAGACTATTTACTATCTCATTAAAAGTAAATGAATTAGAGTTCATATCGTTATGGAATCTATATAAAACACTATTTTGATAGGATAATAAATGATTGTTAATCGCTTCATTAACAGTTCCCCATTTATTAAACTTCAAATCCTGATCATCTAAAGAATGAATTTTTCCAATATTGCTTTCATTTAAAACAAAGTTAAAAATGTTTATGATTTCCTGCTGCTTATCCGTACATTCACTAGTAGTAGCATAGTAATCGAGGTAAATATTGATTTTATCTTTTAACGATCTAAATTCCTCACTTCTATATTTATACAGCATGCTTACCTCTGTTAAAAATTATTTTATAAATATAAAAGAGTTATATAAGCTTATAGCGCAACTTAAAAAGACAAAAGTTCAAAAAAGAGGCTACGCTATAAACTTATAGTCATTTAATAAACTCTATTAAGAAATTCCTAAATCTTACAGGCACCGCCAGCACAATCATCTTCCATATCCGCTTGGGCATCGTTCGCACCATCACGAGTGTTATGGTAATACAAGGTCTTCACACCAAGCTTATACGCGTTTAGCAGATCTTTTAGCAATATCTTCATCGGTACACGGCCACCTTCATAACGAACCGGATCGTAGTTGGTATTGGCAGAGATACTTTGATCGACGAATTTTTGCATGATAGCGACCAGCTTTATGTAACCGTCATTGTTCGGCATTTGCCATAGTAGCTCGTACTGATCTTTTAGGGTAGCAATCTCAGGCACGACTTGCTTTAGGATGCCATCTTTTGACGCTTTGATAGACACCAGACCGCGCGGTGGTTCGATACCGTTGGTGGCGTTGGCAATCTGGCTAGAAGTTTCAGACGGCATCAAGGCGGTTAGGGTAGAGTTGCGCAGACCGTGAGTGGTGATTTCACCTCGTAGCGTTTCCCAATCGAGATGTAGCGGCTCTTGGCAGATTTGATCCAAGTCTTTTTTATAGGTATCAATCGGCAAGATACCTTGCGAGTAGGTGGTCTCATTAAACGCAGGGCACGCGCCTTGCTCTTTTGCCAATTTGTTCGACGCTTTCAAGAGATAAAATTGCAACGCTTCAAAGGTTTGATGGGTCAGACCAAGCGCGCTGCCGTCTGAATAGCGTACGCCATTCTTCGCTAAGTAATACGCATAGTTAATTACGCCAACGCCCAAGGTACGGCGACGCATACTGCCATTTTCAGCGGCTTTGACTGGATAGTCTTGATAGTCGAGTAGGGCATCAAGCGCGCGGACGATAAGCTCGGCTGGCTCTTCGATATCGCTGACGTTTTCAACTTTGCCTAAGTTGACTGCTGATAGCGTACAAAGAGCAATCTCGCCAGTTTCGTCATTGATATTATCAAGTGGCTTGGTCGGTAGCGCGATTTCCATACATAGATTTGACTGGCGAATCGGTGCAACTGTGGCATCAAATGGGCTATGAGTGTTGCAATGGTCGACGTTTTGGATATAGATACGACCAGTGCTGGCGCGCTCTTGCATCATCAGACTAAACAATTCTGTTGCTGGAATTTGACGGCTACGGATATTAGGGTCGTTTTCATACTTGGTATATAGTTCTTCAAAGGTGTCTTGATCTTCAAAAAATGCATCATACAAGCCTGGGACATCAGACGGTGAAAACAGCGAGATATCTTGACCTTTAATCAAACGGGTATACATGGTTTTATTTAACTGGACGCCGTAATCCATATGACGGACACGGTTGTCCTCGACGCCGCGGTTGTTTTTCAGTACCAATAATGACTCAACTTCTAAATGCCATAATGGATAAAATAACGTCGCCGCACCGCCACGCACCCCACCTTGTGAGCAGCATTTCACAGCCGTTTGGAACAGTTTGTAGAATGGAATACAGCCAGTATGCTGCGCTTCACCGCCACGGATAGGGCTACCAAGGGCGCGGATACGACCAGCGTTGATGCCGATACCAGCGCGCTGCGACACATAACGGACGATGGCACTGGTGGTGGCGTTGATAGAGTCTAGGCTATCACCACATTCGATTAGGACGCACGAGCTAAACTGGCGCGACGGCGTACGTACACCTGACATGATGGGCGTTGGTAACGAGATTTTAAATTGTGAGGTCGCATCATAAAAGCGTTTGACATAGCTTAAGCGCTCGCCCTTGTCATAATTGGCAAACAAACACATGCCAACGAGCATATATAAGAATTGAGGACTCTCGTAAACGGTCTTGGTCACGCGGTCTTGCACGAGGTATTTGCCCGCCATTTGCTCAACGGCAGCATAAGCCAAATTCATATCGCGCCAGTGGTCGAGGTATGCTTCTAATTCATCAAATTCTGCGCGGCTATAGTCGGCTAAGATATGTTCGTCGTATTTACCAGCATCGGTCAACGTTTTGACATGGTCATACAGATGCGGCGGGGTGAATTTATTATAAGCAATTTTACGTAAATGGAAGATTGCCAAGCGCGCGGCTAAATACTGATAGTCAGGTGTGCTTTCAGAGATAAGATCGGCGGCTGACTTGATGATGGTTTCGTGAATATCACGCGTTCTGATACCGTCATAAAACTGAATATGCGACTTTAGCTCAACTTGCGATACCGACACATTATCTAAATCATGAGCTGCCCACTCGATAACCTTATGAATCTTGTCTAAATCAATGGGCTCTAAACGTCCATCACGTTTGGTTACTTTGATATTATCGATATGTGTCATGCTGACCTCGTAAGTTGATTGCTAGGTAGTTATTTATAATGTTGCTTTATAGGCTGCTGCGCGGTTAAATCTGGCAGACATGCTTTGTCACGCTATCTTTCAGACGCTATCTGTTTTAAGACAAGATATCCTGTCATGGCAGATGTTTTTTTAGGCAAAACGATGCCGCGGCTCATAGTGACGGTTCAAATCACTGAGCACTACATATAGCGTATTTGTTAGTAGGTGGACACAATATAGCGGGAAAATTTTGAAAATGCTATATTGATTTTAAGGGCAAACTATGTTGATGCGAGGGTAAAGCGTGTCCAAATTTTGGCAAAGGACGATGGGATAAGGGTTAGACGCCGATAAGAAAAATAATAAAAGTTTTGTAAAAAATGGCGCGGATTTACTTTTTATTGTTGGCTAAATTTATAAAGGCCAATTGTCTAAATAGCAGTTATATTTCGGGTGGAGATTGTACCGCAGACAATAAAAAATCGCCACCCATATGAGTGACGATTCGGATGAAAAACGGGCTAGATTTTATAAAATTAGCAAAACTACCGTTAAACCACCATACGTACGGTTTTTGCATTATCAAGCGCCGCATAAAGCGTGTTCACTTGCTCAACGGTGGTTAAGTATAAATTGGCACGTACCGAATGGAAGCGTCCTGTTTTTGATGGTTTGACTTCCATAGAGGCCAAATCAAACTCAGGGAATTGGCTACCCAAGATAAGCTTCACTTCATTAAGCAAGCTTTCGTGCTCACCTTCATGACCGATGATGCTCATTGGATAGTTCATTGGGAACTCCCACAGCTCAGGGTTTTGCACATCGGTTTTTTTGCCTTTTAAGATACCGTCATTGGCGACCAATTCTGTCACTTTAACTTCTCTTTTAGAGGTTTGACTAGCATTGTTGTCTTGGTTTTTGGTATTTGAACTGCCAGTGCTTGTGTTGCCAGTGTCTTTTGGATCATCAGTCATGATGTGGTCCTTATTTTTTATTGAGATATGATAAGCGCTTTATGCACCATTTATAAGGGCGTTCGGCGTATTATTCAAGTGTCAGCCAGCGATAACGCACATTAAAACCGTTATTTTTTATAACCACAAATTGCCACGTAGTCGCCGCGATCATAGCCTTCGATGACCTCTTGGACTTTGTCGTTGGCATACATAGGATGGGTCAATAAAGTCTGCGCATATTCAAAATCAACAAAACCATTGGCTTGCATTAAGGCGATTTTTTCATCAGAGGTACGCCAGTTAGCTGACTTCACCAGCTCGATAGGATAAGGATCAGCAGGCGAGATGTGCGCAAGTAGTGGATGCTCCCACGTATCTACCGCGCTGGCAAGGTTATATAAGCTGGCAAAGCCACTTTCTTTTGGTACATCAATCAGAATAAGTTTGCCGCCCGTTTTTAGAGCGTCAAAGGCTTTTTTGATACAGATATCTAAATCGCTGATATAGCTGACGCTGCCGTTAAACATGATGATGTCAAACTTATTGGGCTCAATCTCGCAGGTTTCGGCTGGGCTGATATCTACTTGTAAGCCGCGCTTTTCAGCAACTTCAGCCATGTCTTTTGACGGCTCGATACCATGTTTGATATGAATGTCATAGTCTTTTGCCAGTAGAGACTCAAACAGTCCGCTACCACAGCCGACAGACAATATCTCGCTATCTTTATCTAAGAAGTGAGCGACCAGCTTTAGCTCGCTGGTCAGTAAATTTTGGTTGTCAAAAAACCAGCTGTCATACGCGCTTGCGTGTTCATCGAATGCTGCCATGATGTTTCTCCTTGTTGATCATTATTATTGATCATTATTTTTGATTGTAGAGGGCTTTTTTAGAACCAAGCCAGATTGAGTATAAATTAAGACAAATCTAACGCCTGCTGCCAAAAATTAACTTCCATACGTGCGGCAGTGTTAAATAGCCGTTGGAACTTGTTTGCTTGAGCATGGCTGGCATCGGCTAACAGCATATTAATCTGTGCTTCGTTTTGCGCGGTAATCGCTTGAAAGTCATCGCTTGAAAATACATCAATCCATGGCTGATAAGGGTTACCCGCGATAAAACCCTCATCTTTGATACGTTTGCCGATCTCTCCATAGCCCATCAAGCAAGGTGCAATTGCAGCATACAGTTCAGCTAGCGAGCCTGACATTGCTGCATCTAAGATATAACGGCTGTAGGCAATGGTGGCTGGCGATTCAGGAGCGTTTTCAACTTCCTCAAGCGCGATTCCCCACTGCTGACAAAAGTCTAAATACATGCCAATTTCTAAATCAAGCATGGCGTTGATACCGGCTTGACCGACGCGCATTTGTGCCAGCGTGTCGCTCTTATATACGCTCAGCGCCATCACGCGGGTATAGTGAATTAAGTATAAATAGTCTTGCACAAGGTAATGGCGAAAGCTGTCAGGGGCGAGCGTTCCTGCTGCCAGTTGATTGACAAAATCATGTCCAATATAAGCATCCCAAGTCGGACAGTTATTGCGTAGTGTTTGGTAATCCATAGTTTTCACTTACTGTTATAAAGTGCAGTAAGAAAATGGCAGAAAAAAAGAGATAATAAGGCACAATAAATTTGCCAGTCTAGGTTAAATAGATTGGCAAAACATAAAGTAATTGTGACTTGTATATCGACACGCTTGTTTCCTACGTCAGTGCTAACTGCATCAGGTTCGCGGGACTCTCTCAGCCATGATTTTGATGGTAATTAAATCATCAAAAATCAAAGCACCCCGACAAGGTTTATTTTTTAATAATAAATATAAAATTTAAATGGTTTTGAGCTGCTGTTTTTTTAAGTAGTCCATATTTAAACAGTGTTTATAGGCAGCGTTTAAAAATAGCTTAACAAATCAGCTCTATGATAGGCGAACTCAGCCATCATTAGCAAGTGATGCTCAAATAACCATGAATAAAGGTTTTCTTATAAGCTTAAATAGACAGGACTTTACCTTTTATTAAGCTGTTCAAGTACCACGATAATGGCGAGAGAAATCACTATTTTCAAATGTATTTTTTATTCATAAAAGCTCTACTATTGCCTATATTATTTAGCTACTCGACGGTAAGATATTAAAAAATATCTTATGAATTAAGGCAATGCTTTCATGGGATACTGTCTCATTTAGCATTGATTACTTTATGCTTTATAGGCGTTCAGCTAAGAAGCTATGGTAAATAACCATTGATGGGAGTGATCTTAGGCGGAATATCTGCCTCTTCTAGTGCTTCTCGCAGATTGATCTCGATAGTACGCGACAATGCAGTCAGGGGTGGTTTGTTGGCGGCTAAGCCGAAAGGCTCTTCTAGCTCTTAACTGAGAGCATCCAAACCAAAAAAGGTATAAGCGATCACGGCACAAGTCAGTGGGGTCACCCAACCGAGCGAGGCCACCAAGCCAAAAGGCAACATGACGCAATACAGATAGGTCGAGCGATGGACCAGCAGCATATAAGCAAAGGGCAGCGGTGTATTATGAATGCGCTCGCAGGCCGCCAATACAATGGTCATAGATGTCAGGCGCTCGTCCATGTTCTGTATGACTTGCTCTGAAACCAGTCCCTGACGTCGAATGTCGCCGAGCTGCTTACCCATGAGGCGCATACTATTATGGTGTTTCGATGCGAAAAAAGGCTCGACATCATGCCAAGGTGACGAGCCGCGCAGGCGATGGCGCACAGCATGCGCAAAAGCAATGGTCAGGTAAACCATCGTTCGCCCATTCTCGCGCCCATTTTCGGTATCAGTATCTACAAAAGAAAGCACTTGACGGGTTAAGCTACGCGCATCATATACCAACTGACCCCAAAGCCCTCGAGCTTCCCACCAGCGTTGATAACTGGCATTTTTACGAAAACCAAGAAATAGTGACAACGCGATTCCTAGCAAGGTAAAAGGAGCCATGCCATAATAAGGAAAAGAGTCAGGAAGCCAGTGCTGAATAACTGTTATAAGTGTGTTAAGAAGCGCGATCAGCAAAATTTGCGGATAAATCCTTGGAATGACAGAGCCGTGCAGGGTAAAAAGTATCTTGAGGGCGTTTGGGGTGGTTTGCCGGACAATCATGGTGTTTTCTAGCGGTGGTACGTATATATTTCTGGCATAGTATATATTGTAAGATTGCATTTTAGGATAAAAACCTACTAATTTTTCGCTCTGATGAATGTGTCAGAATTTGATGGTTTTATAGCTATTGTTAAAAAATAGATAGAACGTATATGGTTTTATCTATACATCATGGTCAGGCTAATGAAGAGTACTTCCTTATAAGAAAATTGGAACTTATATGTTGAATTATATTGAAGTGGATAGACAGTTTTCAGCTGTTTCTAAAGATAAAGATGATTCGCAAGATATTGAAAATTACCTCAAATTTAATACTGGACAGTCTGAATCATGGGATTTAATTTTAAGTGAGTACCGTTGTATTGTACTCGCTGAGGCAGGCGCAGGAAAAACGATTGAGTTCAGGGAAAGAGCTTCTTTGATGAAGAGTAAAGGGGGGTATGCATTTTTTATTAGAATTGAAGATATTGATCGTCATTTTTATGAAAGCTTTGAAGTTGGCGATGAGGAGGCGTTCGATAGTTGGTTAGATTCAGATGAAGAAGCATGGTTTTTTCTGGACTCTGTAGATGAAGCCTTACTTACCAGTCCAAGAGCATTTGAAAAATCAATACGGTGTTTTGCTAAAGCCATTAAGAGAGGTCAGCTTAGAGCACACATATATATTTCTAGTCGACCTTATAGCTGGAGAGTAAAGACTGATCAAGAATTAATGGATGAAGTTTTGCCACTAAAAGGCAGCGATTATCAAGAAGGGTCTAACAGTAATGATGAAAAATCTCCTAGTGCGCTTAAAGTTTATAGCTTACGTCCTCTGGATAGAGAAAAGATCGCTGCATACTGTCAAGAAAAGGGTGTTAAAGATACTGATCAATTATTAGATGAGGTTGAAAGGATTGACCTTTGGAGTCTAGCTGAAAGACCGTTTGACTTAGATACAATAATCGATAAATGGAAAGATGATAAGTCACTTGATGGACGCCTAGAACTTATACAACATAATATTGATCTACGGCTTAAGGAGAGTCATAGCGCTGGCTCTCGTACCGCATTAAATACAGATTTGGCGCGCAGCGGGGCACAGCGCTTGGCGGCAGCTGTAGTATTAACAGGAAATGCAGAAATTAATGTACCTGACTCGGAGCGTAATAAAAAGGGCATAGATGCAGACACCATACTGTACGACTGGGATAAAAGTGATGTAAAAAAGTTATTAGAAAGTGGACTGTTTAACGACATTTTATATGGCGCAGTACGGTTTAGGCATAGGGATATACGCGAGCTATTGGCAGCAGAATTTTTTAGTTCGCTAATTAAAGATAATTATAATCGTTTAAATATTGAATCCTATTTTTTCAAAGACTCTCTTGGTGAAAGTATTGTCACCCCTTTACTTCGCCCAGTACTTCCGTGGCTTATTTTGTTTGATGACAATATCTGTGCTAAGACTCTGAATATTACACCAGAAGTTATCATCGAAGGTGGTGACCCTTCTAAACTATCTGTATATACAAGGCAAGACGCAATTTTAAAGCTTATCGACAATATCGATAAAGATCACTACAAAGCTTATACGGGTAGCAATATAGCTATCGCCAATCTTGCCCAATCTGATCTAGAAAGTAATGTGCTCGAACTTATTAACAATTATAAAAGCAACGACAATATTATCTTATTTCTCAGCCGATTAGTGCTTCAAGGTGGAATGGCTAAATGTGTCGATGCATTGATACCTATAATTATCGATAATAATAAAGATAAGTATACGAGAACCATGTCAGCCAAAGCGGTTATGTCTTGTGGAAGTCGAGAACAGAAGAATGCTGTATGGCAAGGTGTCAATAATTCTGATAAAGAGATTCCAAGATGGTTGCTATCAGAGTTAGTTGTTGATGCTGAACCAAATACCGCAACTATTGATTTTATTATTGATGGAATTGCTAAGTTAGCCGAACCGAATGATTTTATGCCAACAGGTTTGACTAGATCTATGTCTAGATTCATTGATCATGCAGATGGTGAAGTTGTTTATTATCTATTAAATAAGTTCTATCACTACTTGAATGTAAATGATTTTTTTCAAAAAGAAGAGTGTGAGGTGTCAAAAAAAGATGCTTGGCTGATGAGCGTGTCATTGAAGTGTATAGAAAGATTGGTTTTGACAAGGAATAGATGCGCTTTATCAGAGGTATCGTTTTCAATGTTGATTAAGGCAGTCTTATTAGAGTTTCATCAGGGAATATATGTCGATACGTGTAAGAATAATCTGCACAGTATATTACCTCAGTGGGTTGAAATGAATGATGCTTTGTACTGGCATAGCGTAGAAGACGCAAGAAAAAAATTTGGTAGGGACGGTAAGTCATTTAATCATGACTTACACCTATTCTATAGGCAAAATTACTGGAGGTTTGAAACGTCTGATTTTTCAAGAGTGCTTGCGTATGTCGGGTCACGACCTTTGAATGATAAACTAGTCGCACTTAGCAATGCGCATCGAATATATTATCAGAGCGACTGTCCCACTGATATGTTGGACGATTTGCGTAAAGCTGTATCAGGAAGTGATGTACTTCAAGATAAACTAGAAAGATTACTGAATCCTGAAATCAGTGAAAAAATGAAAAATTATGAAGAAGAATCAAAAATTAGGTGTGAGAAGGCGAGAAGAAGACAAGATGATTTAAAGAATAGTAAGAAAGATTGGATAATACATTTATGCAATAATCCATCCGAAGTTGTTACACCTTCAGTAGGGGAAGGTGAAATCACTAATAATCATGTGTGGTTATTAGATGAGATAAGAAAAAATAGCGTAGATGCCAGTTGTCTATATTGTACCAACTGGAAAAGCCTGATTCCTGAATTTGGTAATGAGGTTGCTTTAGCGTACAAAGATTTTTGTATGAATTATTGGCGGTGTTATAAGCCTCGGTTAAAATCAGAACAAGACGTTGATAATTCAATTTCTAACGCTTTATTAATTGCTTTGTCTGGTCTAGAAATTGAATCCAATGAAGTCAGTGACTTCCCCAACTATTTAGATACTAATGACCTGAATACAGCACTGCGTTATATTACTTGGGATATTCATGGTTTTCCCAGTTGGTTTGAAAGAATGCATAGAGCATTTCCAAAAGCCACAGAAGATGCTATGTGGAAAGAGCTGGTTTGGGAATTAGAAAGCTCTTGTTCTGAGGGTTCTTTGAGTCATATTTTGCAAGACTTGTTTCATCATGCTCCTTGGCTTCATGAATTTATGGCGGGCAGAGTATTAGACTATTTGATGGGTCGTACCAGTCCACTTACTATTCGTAAAGAGTATTGTGTGAAGATATTGATTAAGGGTAGTGTTGAATCTGGAAAGCTGGCCACACTAGCTGATAAATATATAGCACTTAATGCGGATGACTGTAAAGAAGTGGCTTGGTGGTATGCACTATTGGTTGATAGTGATGCAGATAATGGTATTTCAAAGCTTGAGAACTGGCTATCTGGTTTGAATAATACAGATGCTCAGCAACAAGCTGCAGCTATATTTATTACAGGCTTATTAGGCGGAACTTATACTCAGAAAACAGTATATGACGCAGGAAAATTTAAGACAGCCCCTCATTTAAAGACCCTTTATATGCTGATGCATAAATATATTGAGCTAAGCGATGATATACAAAGAGCTGGCAAAGGGGTATATTCCCCAACGATTCGTGATGATGCTCAAGATGCTAGAGATAGATTATTAAATTATTTGGTAGAGACACCAAGCAAAGAGAACTATTATGCACTTAAGCAAATCTCTAAAGAACATAAAGATAGCTTACATAAGTTGTTGCTGCAAAGACGAGCTTACGAAATGGCAGAGAGATATGGAGACATAGCTCCGTGGTCTGCCAGACAGTTTAAGGAGTTTCATAAATCTAAAGTGTTGCCTCCTCAGACACATAGACAGCTTTTCGAGTTGGCGGTACAACAGTTAAAGGTGCTCAAAGACTGGGTCGAAAATGGCAATGACAGTCCATGGCTAACTTGGCAAAAAGCGGCAGAAGAAAACGAAGTCAGAACGCTAATAGCAGGCTACCTAAATCAACACAAAGGCGGTCACTATACCATTGCTGAAGAACCTGAACTGGCTAATGAGCAACGAATGGATATTTGGCTTGCTAATCCAAAAATTCAATCACCTGTACCTATTGAATTAAAGCTACTTGATAAAAACTGGAGTGGCTCAAAACTATGTGAGCGATTGAGAAATCAATTGGTTGGTGATTATTTAAGAGAAGAAACGGCAGGATGTGGGGTCTTTCTTTTAGTCTCGTTAAATCAAACAAAGCGTTGGAAAATTGGGGATGACATAGTCAGTATTGATGGGTTAGCATCAGCTTTAAAACGGTACTGGCAGACTATTTCTGATCAATATAAGGGTGTTGAAGAAATAGAAGTTATTGTCATTGATTTGAAAAAACGAGCGCTAGTTTCTAATACGTAAGTGGTAAGATATCAAACCGTAATTTTTGCATTCTTCAATATGCTAAATAATTAACTAGAGCTTTTAAAGTATAAAAAAGCCGAGATAAACTCGGCTTTTTTATTTAACTTAATTGATTATTAGTCGTTCTCTAAGAACGAGCGCAGATGCTCAGAACGTGAAGGATGACGCAATTTACGTAGCGCTTTTGCTTCGATCTGACGGATACGCTCACGCGTGACATCAAACTGCTTACCGACTTCCTCTAACGTATGATCGGTTGGCATATCGATACCAAAGCGCATTTTAAGGACGCGTGCTTCACGCTCAGTCAGATTGCTCAAGACATCACGCGTGGCTTCTTGTAGACCAGCCGCCGTCGCATCGTCAACTGGGCTTGAAATCGTACCATCTTCGATGAAATCACCTAGGTGTGAATCTTCATCATCACCAATAGGTGTCTCCATTGAGATAGGCTCTTTGGCAATTTTGAGCACTTTGCGGACTTTGACTTCGTCCATCTCTAAGCGTTCGCCCAATTCCTCAGGTGTCGGCTCACGTCCCATTTCTTGTAGCAACTGACGAGAGACACGGTTTATCTTATTAATAGTCTCAATCATATGCACAGGGATACGGATGGTACGCGCTTGGTCAGCGATAGAGCGGGTGATTGCCTGACGAATCCACCATGTCGCATAAGTTGAGAACTTATAACCACGGCGATATTCAAATTTATCGACTGCTTTCATCAGACCGATGTTACCTTCTTGGATTAAGTCCAAGAATTGCAGACCACGGTTGGTATATTTTTTAGCGATAGAGATAACAAGACGTAAGTTAGCTTCGACCATTTCTTTTTTGGCGCGGCGTGCTTTAGCTTCACCGACAGCCATACGGCGTGCGACGTCTTTCATATCGTGGATTTTCATATCGAGCTGCTGCTCGTAGTCACGAATGCGGCGCTGCAATAAAATCACATCGTCGGCGACTTTTTCTAGCGTACCGGCAAACGCAGGCTTACCTTTAATACGTTCAATCAGCCAATCGACGTTGGTTTCATTGCTTGGGAATGTCTTACGGAACTCGTCACGCGGCATACGGCCACGGCGAATTACCAAACGCATGATTTGACGCTCATGCTTACGCACATCATCATAGACATCATGCATGATTGCCATGACTTGGTCTGACAAGCGATTATTGAGTTTGAGCATCATAAAGCGCTCAGCAAGTAGGGCGTAAGCCGCTTCAGCTTCTACGCTACCACGGCCATAATCAAGCAAGGCTTGCTTGGCTTTGATAAATAGATGTTCAATTTCTTCTAAACGCAGACGAACTTCTTCTGGGTCGATACCGCCGGTTTCTTCTTCGGCTTCTTCTTCAACCTCTTCTTCGTCTTCATCATCATCGTCAAGCGCCAATTTGGCATTGGCTTTTGCTTTGATGACAGGCGGATTTTCTTTTTCTTCTTTGATACGCTCGCGCTCTTCTTTAGCAGCATCTTTGGCTTCTTGTGCGGCGATTTTATCTTCTTCGGTTTCAGGGTCTAAAAATCCTGTGATAACGTCAGACAGTTTTTTCTCGCCATCTTGTACTTTTTCGTACTCATCAAGGACAAACTGTACCGTACCCGGCCAGTAGGCCATGGCATGTTGCACATCACGAATACCTTCTTCGATACGCTTAGCAATGGCAATCTCGCCTTCGCGGGTCAAAAGGTCAACCGTACCCATCTCGCGCATATACATGCGTACAGGGTCAGTGGTGCGTCCCGGTTCGGTCTCAACCGAAGCCAATACTGCTGCGGCCTCATCGGCTGCCATGTCATCATCGCTTGAATCATCGTTCATCAAGATGTCATCGGCGTCGGGCGCAGATTCAAAAATTTTAATGCCAACGTCCGTTAGCATTTGCACGATATCTTCAATCTGATCACTTTCAGTAATAGAGTCGGGCAGTTGGTCATTCACCTCGGCATAGGTTAAATACCCTTGCTCTTTACCCATTTGGATTAAGGTGGCCAGTTGAGATGTGGACTTAGAAACTGACTTATCGTTCATAAATACTCGCTTGCTTGTATCGGACATTTTTATATTGTGACTCGCTAACGCTTACGGGGTGCGTTGATATAATCAATCGATTCATCAAAATATGGCGTAAAGGTTGTCAATAATAACAAAAATGAGTGGATATGAATAAAGGCTCAAAATACGACAATTACAATACTAAAAAACCGCTAAAAATGGTTCCTGCATAAATACGTCAAAACACGCTTACCTAAAAAATACCGTTACTTAAACTTGCTTAAAATGGCGGTTTAAAATCTAAAAGCATTTAAAATGAATAGTCTAAAAAACGCTTTAAAAGTTGTTCGCTAGAATTGCGCTTGCACCAAAAATGCTACTCAATAATATGGGCGTATTGTTATCTATTAAATTGGGCTAGAAATATACAGCGACACAGTTTAACACAGACCAGCCTCATCAAGCACAAGCTAGTGAATCTCGCAGGCATTTATTATCTGTACTGATGATTATTTCTTAGCCATGACGTTTTTATCATTTTTTAACCAGCGCTTGCTTTAGCGCTCAATATGCAACTGGGCATAATCATTAATAGTGGGGGCAATGGCTGTGCTTTTAAAGGGCTACCGATGATAAATAAAATTTCGCCTAGCTGTTAAGATTTCACCGTGGCCATTTGTGCTGAGCGTTCCGCGTGCTGTTCGCGTAGCCAGTCGTTTAATAACTGTGATTGCTTACGGACAATTGCCAGTTTTATGTTGTCTGGGTTTTTTACTAAGTCTTGAATTTTTTTCTTCATATGACGCTCAAGAAGTTGACTGACCAGCTCTTCGACCAAGCCATCTAAACTTAAAATATTACGAGCAGTAAGGGCTTTATAAAAAGCGCCCCAATCACCGCTAAGCGTTTCTTGGGTGCTTGGTTTGACATTGGATAAAATAAAGTGCGCCGCAGCATTGGCGTCTTTTGGCAGATAATTAAGACAGCGCTTAATGGTGCTGACGATATCGAGCAAGGCATTATCTTGCAAATCTTCCCATGCCAGTGGACGCAATATATCAGCAGAGGCTTTTTGTTTAATATGCGCTGGTAGCTGCAGCTCATGAATACCTGCCTGCTGCCAAATGGCTTCGATAGGGTCATCGATTAAGGTGCGCGGCTGGAATAAAAAACACAGCTGCAGCTGCTGACTGATGGTCATCTCACCATCGAAATCTAACAGCGCATCTCTTGCGTCTTTGTTTTGATTGCGCCTGCCGCCAAGCTTTTGATAAATATCATTGTTCAACAGATAGCGAAAGCTGCTACCTTTCGGCAGGGCAGTGGTCAAGGCGCGCACTTGTGACATCAGCTTGGCTTTGCCTTCGACCAGACTTAAGTCATAACGCTCACTCAAATAAGCAAAGATATATTGCGATAGCGGCATGGCATTGGCGATTTGCTCGCGCATGGCGTCCGCGCCCTGACTTTTGATAAAAGTATCAGGGTCATGGTTATTTGGTAGAGTTAAAAACCGCAGCTCTTTATCATCACCAAGTACAGGCAGTGCCACTTCAAGGGTACGCCAAGCGGCTTTTTGCCCCGCACTATCTCCATCGAAACTCAATGTCAGGGTAGGGTTTAATGTCAACAGCCGTGATATTTGGCTCTCATTAATCGCCGTACCCATCGACGCCACCGCACCATAAATGCCCGCTTGATACAAGGCAATGACATCCATATAGCCTTCGACCACTAACCAGTTATCAGCGCGCTGCTGGCGAGATTCATAGTAGCCGTATAAGACGTGCTGCTTATGAAAAACGGGTGAGTCAGAGGAGTTAATATATTTAGGTTTTACCTCATCATCAAGCGCGCGACCGCCAAAACCAATGGTGCGACCTTGGTTATCACGAATTGGGAAAATCACTCTGTCACGCAGTAGGTCGTAATCGCGCCCTGACTCTGATTGGCGTACCAAGCCTAGCGCTTTAAGCCCCTCGATATCTTGTGGGAATTGATGCTCAAGGTGCTGCCAACCAAAGGGCGCATAGCCGAGACCAAAAGCCTCAAAAATATCTTCGGTGATACCGCGTGATAAAAAGTAATGCTTGGCATGCGGATGAGTGGTGAGATTATGCTGATAAAACTGCTGGATTTGCTCTAATAGCTCGTACAAGTTGCCGTCTTTATCAGAGACACTAGTTTCATCATAAAGAGAAGTTGTATCAGCAGCACTACCACCACTGGTCAACCATGCAGGCGGATAACTATTATCGTCTTGATCGTTAGCACCTTGATAATGGGTATTATAGTCATCGGCTGTATAAGGCATCGAATCATACGCGTCTAATGGCGAATAATTTTCATAATTATCATTATAAGTTGGCGGCTGCATATCAGCAGTTGGCAAGTTTGTGGACGTTAAATTGTCAGCTACGGGCTGGCTATGAAACGCTTGCGGTTGCGTTGCCGCTGCCGATGTTGTTGGCTGAATAGCGAGTCTTGGCTTGGTTGCCGGCTTAGCTTTTGGTTTAACGGGCGCGCGCTGATAGCTAACGTTTTGCTGCTCGTCTTTTGGGACTTCAATGCCCGTTTGTTTGGACAGCTCATTAACCGCTTCGATAAAGGTTAAGTTTTCATAGTCACGTAAAAAACTGATGGCATTACCACCAACGCTACAGCCAAAGCAGTGGTAGATGTTTTTTTGTGGATTGACATAAAACGATGGTGACTTTTCACCATGGAACGGGCAGCAGCCTTTGTATTCACTGCCCGCACGTTTGAGCGTGGTATGACGCCCAATGATACTGATTAAGTCAGCTTGGCTATTTAATTGTTCGAGAATATGGTTAGGAATGCTCATACAAAAAACAGTTTACCATAGGTCAATTACATTAAGCATCGACAATCAGCTACAAAAAACTGACAGTAGATAAAAATTATAATAAGTAAAAACAGAAAAATAAGGCCAACAGAATGTTGACCTTATTTTTGATGATAGGTACTAAGCGTCTAAAATAGACGCGAGCCGTATCAATTTACTCAGCAGGTAACGTGGTACGGTGTACAGGGTTCATGTTTTGTGGGTCGACCTCGGCTTCTCTAGCAGTATCGCCAGTGCTCGATTGGCTCGTCACGCGCTCAGTCGATGCTTCAGGCAAACCTAAGCCTACATTGATACCGCTATTGGCACGCTTAGGAGACATATTTAACGGTGCGTTAGCATTCGCTGCTGCCGCATTATCACTTGGTAATCTTAATTGATTGGCATTGCGAATCACTTGGGTTTTGGTAGCCCCGCTGTAGTTGCCTGTTGCAACCGAGGTATCTTTATTAAAACGGTTTAATTGCCCAAAGGTGAGTTTATTAAATAAAGTACGCTCACGTTTGGTGTTGAGTTTGACGCGTCCATCAGCGCTGAGCATGTTTGGATAGTTGATTTGCAATAGTGTTTTATACTCATTTGCTAAGTCATTAAGACCGAGCTTTTCATGGCTATAAGCCAATACGGCGAGGGCATCAGGCACAGATTCACTTAATGGATAATATTGGAATACCCATTTAGCACGGTTGACCGCAGCGACATAGGCTTCGCGCTCGACATACCAGTTGGCTGCACTCATCTCGCTTTCGGCAAACTGATTATAGATAAAGGTCATACGCTGAGCAGCATCGGGCGCGTAAGGACTGTTTGGGTATTTATTGATAAGCTCTTGGAAGTTGGCAAAGGCAATACGCAAATACGCAGTATCACGCTCAGCTTGATTGAGCTTAAACAATTTTAGACCTTCTGATGAGCCTTGCATATTGGCCACGCCGCGCACGTAGTAAGCATAGCTGACTTGCGGATTAGAAGGATATAGGCTGATAAATTGCTCCGCACTGGCCGCAGCCGCCTCGAACTTTCCACTTTCATATTGGGCGTACATCACGTCAAGCAAGGCTTGTTCGGCATATTGTCCCGTTGGATAAAAAGTGCGCAGATTGTTCAAATCTTCGATAGCTTGTGTATAGCGACCCTTATCAATCTGAGCGATGGCGTCGTTATAATAACCTTGCTCAGACTTCTCAGCAGTGGCAACCGCATCCACGTCTTTACCGCCAGTTAGGTTTTTAAACGATTGACAACCCACCAAGTTGACGCTTAACGCCAGTAAGGTGATTGAGGACAGTTTGATAAACGTATTGCCAACAGCTTGCATACTTCTTCTCCGACACAAGACGCGTAATAGCAGCGACGCTATTAGGCTAAATTATAAAAGGGTAATAAGGGTAATAATAAAAAACAATGCTGGCGGCATCCATTAAGGGTCTGCTACTAAATAGGCGCTAGCAGTAAACGCACTCATTATTAACATCATTTTTATCGAATGCCGTTTTGCTCATATTAATAAAATAAATTATTTTAAAAGTTCTTATTTTAAAAATCAGTGCCATAGCATACAGCAAAACAACGCTTACTTTATAGAATAACGCCTGCTTCGTCTATTTTTTCGTTATCTATTTTGTAGTTAAAGGGCTAATGCTTTATGTATGTTGGCTTCGGTCTGTAGTTTAGCATGAGCCGTCGTCACGAGCGATATTGAATATGGCTGACAAGGACAAATATACAGTAAATTACAGCCATGTCATATTTTAGAGAGTTAATCTACCAAACAATGCCATCGGCTGGCGGCTTAACTTTTATCACTTTTCATAGATTTTTAACACGGCTCACTACCTTTGGAAAAATGGTAACGATAAAAACGCAGATAACGCGCAGCTTCTGTAGGGCATAAGCGCTTGGCATGTTACACTATGACGATATGACTGCTGCTTTTTTCGACCGTCCTTATTTTTGCTGGTCTGTGAACGCCAGTCCACTTTCTTATCTCGTTTCCTTATGAAGTCGGCTTATAAAGCTGTAAGCGACTTTACCCTATATCAATCCGCTATGAATAATGATGCTATGACGACCAATTTCCCTAAGAAACAACCGTTAGATACCGATATGTCAGCACAAGAGTTACCAATGCCAAATGAATTATTAAATGACCATCAGCGTGTGCTTGATGAGCAAACGCCGGATATGTCCAATGATGAGTTTGATGAGTTTGATGAGTTGGTCGCTGACGATATTGTCGACGATGAAGATGAAGATGAATACGAAGACAGTGAGGATTCAGTCGTAGTCGCTGGGCAAGCGGTTCCGGTCGTTATTGATGTCACGCATACCGTCATAGAAGACGAAGCGGGCTTACGTATTGATAAACTGGCATCAAAAGTATTTGCCGATTTCTCGCGTGCCCAGCTGCAAGGCTGGATTACTGATGGCAGCTTACTGTATAACGGGGCGGTACAAAAACCGAAAATCCGTGTCAAAGCTGGTGATGTCTTGCATTTATCGACGACACTGCAGCAGCATAGCGAAGATCAGCCAGAAAATATCGATATCGAAGTTGTCTATGAAGATGATGATGTCTTAGTGATTAACAAACCTGTCGGTATGGTTGTCCATCCGGGCGCTGGCAATCAGACGGGCACTTTGGTCAATGCGCTTCTCTATCATTATCCGCAGCAGCACCACTTGCCGCGTGCTGGATTGGTACACCGCATTGACAAAGACACCTCAGGACTGCTGTTAATTGGTAAAACCAAGCCTGCGCAAATGGCTTTAATGGAGCAGTTAAAGGACAAGTCTGTCTATCGTCATTACCAGTGTGTGGTCGCAGGGGATGCGGCAAGTTTACTGCGTCATCGCCGTATCGATGCGCCGATTGGTCGCCATCGCAATCAGCGTACCAAAATGACGGTGATGACGGCAGGGCGTGAAGCGGTGACGCATTTATTGAATGTCACACCGCTGAACGATAACTACTGTTTATTAGATGTCGGTCTTGAAACAGGACGTACCCATCAGATTCGTGTGCATCTAAGCCACATTACCTATCCGATAGTCGGTGACCGCGTCTACGGTGGGCGTCGTCAATTGCGAGCAGGCTTAACAGAAGCGCAGCGTCAAGCGATTAATAATTTCCCGCGTCAAGCATTGCATGCTTATACTTTAGGTTTCGTGCATCCAACGACTGGCGAAGATATTGAAGTCACCACGCCAATTCCTGAAGACATGCAGCAATTGATGGCGGTACTAAGCGAAGGTTATGACGAAGAATAAAATTTGATGAGCTCTATTAAATAATGATATTAGTCTGGTAACAATCTGGCTGTAATGCTCTAATAATAACGATAAGACTGGTGCACTGACCATGCCTAACATAACAAACAATCTGCCTGTCACCTTAGTTACTCAGCTTGATGACGTGACGGTTTTTCAAACGGCAGCTTTTAGCAGCGATGATAGTGAAGCGGCTAATGAGGTAGATAATCAGGCAAATTATGGTGCGCTAAATTTAGGCTTGCATGTCAATGATAACGCCAAAACAGTCTTAAACAATCGTATGCGTCTATTAACGGCGATTAATGAGCAATTAGCGGCGGGGCAGCGTGCGCCAATCAATAGCTTGCACTGGCTCAATCAAGTTCATGGGCAGCAGATTTATGATGTCGATGCGACGGCGCTCCTTATGCGACCGCTAGACGCCGATGCCATGGTCAGTCAACAGGCGGACTTGGGGCTTGCGATTATGACCGCCGATTGCGTACCGATTGTTTTATACCAGCCCGCAACGGGGCAGATAGCTGCTATCCATGCAGGCTGGCAAGGGCTGGCGTGCGGCGTCATAAAGGCAACCGCCGAGCGCTTTGATGCTGATAAACCAATCACGGCCTGGATTGGCGTCTGTATCAGTCAAGAAAATTATGAAGTCGGCAGCCAAGTACGAGATAAGCTGCTGGCAGGCTGTATAGATAATCAAGTCTTGTCATCACAGCATCTTGAAAGCTTTGAACAACGTTATGTCTTAGCTTCTGTAGCGGATAAGATTAAACTGAACCTGCCAAAGCTTGCCGCTGACCAATTAAGTGCAGCAGGTGTTATGGTTAGCAATCAATCCGAAATACCTTGCAGCTATGCGGATTCGCATTATTATTCTTATAGGCGTCAAACGCATCTTGGCCAGTCTGCAACCGGACGTATGGCATTGATTATTACCCGTAGTGCTTCTAGAGAGTTGGCTTGATTCAGCTCTTGAGCTTCTATTTTTATTTCATTTTTAATTGTCACTATTAGAGTTCGTATGAATACACCTGACACACAGCCTGCCATTTTAGAGCATGAGAACAATCTCACTAGCGTCTCAATGGCGGTCATTTATCATAGTAATTATGGGCATACCAAACGCGTTGCCGAAGCAGTGGTGACGGGCGCGCGTCAACAATTACCAGATTCGCAGGTTAAAGCGGTCGATGTGCATGACGTTGATTGGGATTTTGTCGATCAGGCGGATTTATTGGTGTTCGGTAGTGCCGTGTATATGGGCAGCGTGACCGCAGGCTTTAAGACTTTTATGGATGAGACTTCTAAGCGTTGGTATCACCGTAAATGGGAAGGCAAGTGGGCCGCAGGTTTTGCCAATTCGGGCGGTCTGAGCGGTGATAAGCTTGCCGTCCTGCAGCAGATTTGTCTCTATGCCATGCAGCATGGGATGAATTGGATCGGTTTACCACTGATGCCAACAGGACATGAAGCGCATGATTTAAATCGTCTTTCGAGCTTTTTGGGCTTGATGACGCAGTCGCTAGATGGACCGCCTGACGTCACGCCTGGCGCAGGCGATATTGATACCGCCATTTGGTTTGGCGATCATTTGGCTAAGACTATTATCAAGCGTCAACCTAAACAGCAGATAGTCATTGCAGAAGATTAGAATTAACTAAGGCGTGTTCTCGATTCATAATAAAAAAAGCAGCTATCAAACCGATAGCTGCTTTTTTTATTGGCCATTATTTGTAGTAGAAGGGATTTGAGGGGGAACAGCGTTAGAGGGTCGGCGCGCGTTGGATAAATTTTCCACAATAAGCGTTTTAGAAGACACCCTTTTAGAAGAAACAGTTTTAACAGGTATCGGACTTTCGACAAACTGAAAAGATTGGCAACCTGTCACAGGGATTGTCGCTGCCAACGTAAATATAAAGAAGAGTGATTTCATAAGGACATCTCGAGCGTTATTGGCAACATGGCAATGGTTGGCGATATTAAACAGCACTTATCATAAATAAAATGCTGCATCAGTCAAAAGGGTTTTTGCGAGTAGGGCAACGCTTATTTGGAATGCAAGGTGGATGACAAACGGCCGCTATGTATCCATTATGTACGCTTAAAACCTGTAATAACAAGTGCAGAAGTCGTTTTTTGCCATATATAGCGATTTATATCCACGCTTTAATAATGGATTTAATAAATTTTCTAGGTTTAGTAATTGTTTTTTAAAGGATTAATCATCTTGCTCAAATTTATAATATGAAAATATATAGTGATTAAATATAAATTAAATCTCCTAAGAGGTTTTTTAACTTTTGTAAAAGTGTGCGGTGAATGAGTTACTATTTAAGTAATAGTGGCGAAATAGTTTTACATTAGTGGGGTGAGGAGACATTTTTTAGAAACTATCTCTATTAAGTTGTTTTATTACGCCACTTTATTAAGCATTTTACTGGACGATTTGCTAAATCACGTAATGGATTATCCGTTGAGTACTGACGTTATTTAAATCATTTTACTCAATATCAAATGTCTTATCCTGACCAATCGTTCTAATAATAATTACAACACCCTAGGTGCCAGCTATATGAGGATATTATGAAGCCACTTTCTGTGATGTTATCGATGCTTGTCATTGGTATTACCTCCAGCGCCGCGATGGCTGAAGGTGCTAACCTTCCTAATGCCAATTTACCCGATGCTAGCTTACCTAATGTAAGCCCCGCCAATAGTGAGCTTGTCAACCGCGGTGCTTATATCGCTCGCGCTGCTGACTGTATGGCTTGTCACGGTGAGAATTATACGGGCGGCACAGCGATTGAAACCCCTATGGGGAAAATTTATTCAACCAATATTACCCCTTCTAAACGTTACGGTATCGGCAATTATACCGAAGCAGATTTAAAGAACGCTTTACAAAAAGGCCGAGCGCCAGACCATATGCTGTATCCTGCCATGCCTTATCCTTCTTATAGCGGCATGAAAGAAGAGGATATTAGTGCCTTGTTTGCTTATCTACAAACCGTACCGGCTGTCGATGAAGCGCCTAAGCAAGAAACCAAATTACCTTTTCCCTTTAATTTCCGTAGCTTAATGATCGGCTGGAATCTGCTCAATATACCCTCTACTGAAAAGCGCGACGGTCTAAATGAGACCCAAAAACGTGGCGAGTATCTGGTCAATAATCTCGAGCATTGCGGCACTTGTCATACGCCGCGTAACAGCACCATGGGCTTTGATAAAAAAATGTATTTATCAGGCGCGTCGCTTGGTAATTGGCATGCGCCGAACATCACGCCTGACGAGTCGAGCGGTATTGGCAGTTGGAGCGAGCAAGATATTATCACGTATCTACGCACCGGTGAGCTTGACCAACGCGCCTATGCAGGTGGGCCAATGGGTGAAGCAGTTGCGCACAGTACGCGTTATCTGAAAAATGAAGATTTGAGCGCGATTGCCTCTTATCTAAAAGCCATACCCGCTATCCAAACAGAAGACAAGGTCAATAGCGTCAATGTGGCGCGCCTGCCAACGCCTGTGAACGAATCTATCACGCATGACTTACTGGCGCAAAAAGACTACTTGGCGCAAGCAAAGTCAGAAGTAAGTAACGGTAGTAACTCACCAGAAGCGTTATATTTAGCCGTTTGTGGTAGCTGTCATGGTGTTGATGGTTATGGTCAGCCTGACGCGCGTTACGCGCCTATCGTTGGACTGAGCAGTCTGCGCCGCGAAAAGCCTGACGCTCTCGTTAATATGATTTTGCATGGGGTAGAGAGTGCGACCAATACTTCGCCTATCATGCCAGGATTTTCAGAAGAGCTCAGCAGTGAGCAGATTGCGGGTATCACTAACTACGTCCGTACTAGCTTTGGCGGTCATGCAAACAGCGAGGTCAGTGCCGCTGATATTGAGCGCATCGCGTCTATAGGCGTCGAAAAGCCTTTTTTAATTAAGTACGCAGGCTTATTAGCGATTGTCGGCATCATTGTGGCGATACTGATTATTATATTTATTGTGCGAGCCATTTTACGTTCTAGACGCCGTCGTTAATTATAGTTTAACTATTGCAAAGAGCTTTGAATTTATTACCAGACAAGGATTAACGGCAAAACGGTAGGGCATGACAGCTTGGCAAATAAGCGCAGAGTTAAGCCAAGCTGATCAAATTACAAAGACTTATAAATGATACGCCAATCTCAACTTATCGTAGGTTTTTGATTTTTATAGAATTTAAAATCCTAATTGTTTTAACTGTAATTTTAAAAACTAAGTAAACCAATACCTTAGAAAAATAAGTTGAGAATGGGGTAAATGATATAAGCGTTTATTACTAGAAATAGAACAAGTGCCTACGGTTATGTACGAACGTCTACTTTAAGGATATTATTATGAAAGACATGCTTCAATCACCAACGCGGCGCCAACTGCTCTCGATGATTGGTAAAACAGCGGGCGCGACCGCCATGTATCAGGCGATGACGACGTTAGGATTTGCCTCAGAATCAAGCTTTAAAGAAACGATGGACTTAAAAGGGGCGCCTCCCGGTGCTAGTATCATCGTTTTAGGTGCTGGTCTTGGCGGACTGACCGCGGCGTATGAGCTGCGTAAAGCTGGCTATGACGTCAAAGTGCTCGAGTTTCAAAATCGTGGCGGCGGTCGTAGTTGGACTCTCAATAGTGGCGATAGGTATACTGAGCTTGGCGGCGAAGAAGTTACTTGTGATTTTGAAGAGGGCAACTATTTTAATGGTGGGCCGTGGCGTTTGCCAAGTCATCACTATGCGGTTTTCCATTACTGCAAACAGTTTGGCGTTGAGATGCAGCCCTTTATTCAAACCAATGACCGTGCTTATCTGCACCGTAGTACTCATTTCAATGGTGTGCCGCAGCGCTTAGGTGATGTAAAAAACGATATCCAAGGACATGTAGCAGAATTATTGTCAAAAGCGGTGAATGTTGGCGGTTTGGATCGTTCGGTCAATAAAGAAGATAAAGAAAAACTACTTGAAGGCTTAAAAGGTTGGGGCGTGCTCGATAAAGACTACCGCTACCGCGCCAGCAATGCTACTAGTAAGCATCGTGGTTATAGTGTCCTGCCGGGTGGTGGCTTGATGCCTGATGAAACCTCATCAAAGCCTTTACCGATCAGTGAAATTTTGGATTCGGGCATGTGGGCCGATATTTATGGTAACCATATGACCTATGCGCATCAGCCAACGATGTTTCAGCCTGTCGGCGGTATGGGTAAAATTGGTGATGCCTTCACCCGCGAATGCCGCGATATGATTGAGTTCAATGCCAAAGTGACTAAGATTCATCAAGATGAAAGCGGCGTTACGGTCAATTATGTCGACAGCAACAGTCCAGATGGCGCGACCAAGACCATCCGTGCCGATTGGTGTGTCTGTAATATTCCACTAACTGTCCTGACCCAGCTTGATATCAACGTTTCAAAGCCGATGAAACAAGCGATGGCAGCGGTACCTTATGAGACTTCTTATAAAGTAGGTTTAGAGTTTAATCGCCGCTTTTGGGAAGAAGACGAGTGGATCTATGGTGGTTTGACCTATACGGATATGCCGATAGCCCAAATTGCTTATCCTTCAGAAAATATGTTTAAAGACGGTACTGGGGTATTATTAGGCGCCTATGGTTATGGACCGACCTCATATAAATTTAATACGTTAACCCCGCAAGAGCGTATCAATGTTGCGCTTGCTTATGGTAAGTATATTCACCCGCAGTATCCAAAAGAGTTCCGCGCTGGTACGTCAGTGGTCTGGCATCGCATTCCTTGGACACTGGGTTGTTATGGTATTTGGAATGAGTCGACCCGCCGTCAGCATTATGACACCTTATGCAGTATCGATAACCGTATTGTACTCACAGGCGAGCATTGCTCACACATTCCAGCATGGCAAGAAGGCGCTATTTTATCTGGCATGGATGCCGCCAAGCGCCTACATAAAAAAGCAAAAATGCTGGGTTAATATGAATAACTATAAAAATTCAGAGGCTATCATGGACAATGCAATCGTAAAGAAGGCAATCGTGAATAAAAAAGTCATGAGAGAAATGACCCCTAAACTGCTGACTGTGATGTTGTTGGGTGCGACCGGTAGTGCAGCACTTTTAGGCTGTAGTCAACAATCAGACGATGTACAAACGGTGGCAACTCTACATGAGCAAGACCCCATTGTAACGGACGATTATCAAGCAAGCCGTAATACCGGTAGCTGGGGCGGCGTTTACATGAGTCGTGAGGAGCTTACTGCACCAGCCGTCAATGTCGTTGATCACAGCTCACTTCCTACTATGGACAATGACCCAAGTATTGCTGAGTGGGAAACCAAGTTCGAAGGGACAAATGCCTTTGTGACAACAGATGGCAAAAAACTCTACCATGACTCTTGCGCAGCTTGTCATATGCACAAAGGCGAGGGTGCTTATGGTGCCGGCTATTATCCGCCACTTGCCAATAACAGCAAAATGCAGTCAAAGTATTACATCATTGATATCTTAATTAATGGCTTTCGCGGTATGCCATCGTTCCATAACATGATGAATGATGAGCAGATGGCAGCGGTCACGCAGTACGTGGTCACTGATTTAAATGGTTATACGGATACGGTCACCGCCGCAGATGTTGAACAATTGAGACACGCTGTGCCGCCGGCTAGTGATCCAAGTGATGAATAGGGATGAATAATGCTTTTTATTATTCCAGCTCATAACTTTTAAAAGTGGATTGCTGATATAAGAATCAAGTTATCATTCTTGGTAAAATAAAAAAGCGCCCAATATGTTTATCGAGCGCTTTTTTATTTTTGAGCATTCAGTCCTGTCTAACCTTATTTTACGTAATAAAGATGGCTAAGTTATCTAGGACTAGATGACCAAACTGGGGAGCGGATAGTACCTTGACCAGATTTACCAAATGCATCGCCGCCGTTCAATGACTTAATAGTCAGTACGCCTTTACCGCCCTGCTTTGAAGCAAAAACCACACGCTTACCGTTCGGTGAAAAACTTGGTGCTTCATCGATACCTGTAGCGCCTAAGTTCGCAGTAATGGCGCCGCTACTGTTCATAATGGCAGCTGAACGACCACTTAAAAAGGCGATTTGCGAGCCATCGCTACTAAACTGCGGGCTGGTCGCATAGCCACTATTCGATACTTGCGTGGTACGGCCTGAACCAAACTCATAACGATAAATGCGTGGTTTGTTAAACCCTGCACGGTCACTAACAAAGACAAAAGATTTGCCATCAGGGGCATAACTTGGTTGTACTTCACTGCTTGGCCAATTGGTCAGACGTCGTGGTTGACCGCCACTAGCGCTCATCTCATAAATATCGGCGCTACCCTCAAAGCTACTAGAAAACAATATTTTGCTACCATCGGGCGAAAATGACGGACTAAGATTGCTACCTGGGAATGGCGTCAATGGTGTAGCCCCGCCGCCGCTTACGTTTTGAATATAAATAACAGGGTGAGATTTATCGCGTTGCACTGAATAAGCAATGCGATTGCCATCAGGTGACCAAGTTGGCGAGAAGATAGAGCCTGCCACTTCTGTGATGGTTTTGGCGTTTTCGCCGTCAGCATCCATGACCTTTAAGCGCGAGATTTTCTCTTTGCCGGTGCCGATTTCTTCGATATAAGCAATGCGTCCTGAGAAGTCGCCGGGAATGCCGGTGATCAGCTCATATACTTTGTCCGCAATCACGTGAGCGGCGTAACGCATGCTTTCTTTGTTATTATCAGCGGTTAACGTTTGCTTGCCTTCTAACACGCGTCCGGTTTTAACCTCAATGACTTCATAAACGGTGACCACTTTACCGCGATTGCTGCGCGTGCTACCGATGACAAGGTAAGGAATGCCCATACTTTGCCAAACGGGCAAAGTACCTGCTAACTCGCTACTGCTGTGCGGCTTCTGCGGTAGGTTTTGACTGGTTACTTTTAGCTCAGTTTTGCTCAAATCGTTTAATATAATCGGCGATAAAGTAGAATCGCCCGCAAAGGAGACAAAAGCCACTTGGCTTTGTTGTACCGGAATCTCATAATCCAATTCTAAAACGACAGGCGCCGCCAAGACGCTAGGAGCAAGCAATAAGCTTGAGGTAGTGGCAAGTAAAGAAAGGCATAGTTTTTTATGAATGCGCATAACTAAGTCAAACTCCTAGATAGGAACAATGTTTTTTATAAATACTAAATCAATGATAACGTTAAAATGATATCGCCGCGGGTGCAAGTTGCTTAAGGTAACGTTAGCAATAATATCGTGTATGGGAAACTGCTTAATTACTGCCTTTAAACTGTATGGTAAAAGTGGGATATTTGGGGTCATCAGCATCAATTGGCAAGCTGCCGGTATTGAGCACCGCTTGTTTAGCGGCTTCATTGACCGCGCTATCAGGGCCTGACGCTGAGACATTCACGACAGCGCCACTGGCATTGACTGTGATGGTCAAGGTAGCACGCTGCGTCGAGCCTTTTGCTGCTGTCGGCGGATTATAGTTGCGTTTGATTAAATTGATGATTTCACTATTACTGGTGCCGCGACTACCGCTTGATGCCGAGCGACTGCTACCCTTTGCAGTACTGGAAGTGATGGCGTCACCAGACAGTGTTGATTGTCCATCATCTCCTAAGCTAAGGGTCTGTCCTGCGCTACCTGAGCCGCCCGTATTGATTTCTATATTTTTGTCATTGGCAGTAGGGCGTTTAATCTTAGGCGGATTGTTTTGTTTATTACGAAAATCTCGCAGCCTTTTTTGCTCTTCTATCAGCTGCGCTCTTCTTTCTTGTTCAACCTGATCATGCTCATCTAGTACAGATTCGTCCAACTGCGCTGCCCACTCAGCCATATTGCGCTCATATTCTTGATTTTGCTCAAGTAGGCGCTGGTGTTGCTCTTCGCTCATCAGCATCGGGCGAGGGTTCACCGCCTCGTCAGAACGAGTAAAAACAGGCACGCGCTGTGAAATCGGCTCGTTTGGATTGTCGTAGCTGACGCTGTCATCAAAGCTGGTTTCTGGCATATTAGTTGCTGAGCCACTTGCACCGCTATCGGCTGGCATCGCGCTCGCCGCTGCGGCACGATTGGCCAGTATCTCGCCTTGCATCTCAGCCAATTGCTCAGGAGATATCATCACGGTTTCGATGCTACCTGCGGTCTCGACTTCCATGTTTTGATACGTATAAGCCAGTATGCCAATCACAAGACCGTGTGCCAACAAGCTTAAAAGTGTCGGTAAAGTCAGCCCGTTACCTTCAGGTTCGGTCGGTACATAAACGGTGGGCGCATTACGCATAGTTGGGATACTCAAATACGATATTTATCAAATGAACGACTTTATTATAACCAGCTGAGCCAATCAAAGTTAATCTAAGAGCAGGGTAGACAGATTATAAAGAAGGGGCGGGTAACGGTGCACCTGTCAATAGTCCTACCTTTTGGATGCCTGCTTGTTGCAAAGTTGCCATCAGTGTCATGATAGCGCCGTACTGATTGTTTTTATCAGCGTTAATCATCACTTGTAAAGGCTGAGCGCCAGCATCGGTATTTTGATTTTGTAAGTTGGTTAAGGTATCAATCAGTTCCGGCTCACTAATCGGCAGGTCGATATTGTTCTCATAACTGATAAAAATCTCGCCGCTATCGGTCAAGGAGACAATCACAGGCAGCTGACTTTGACTGATGGTATTGGTTTGCTCTTTTGGCAAATCAACATCGACGCCCGTTATCAGCATTGGCGCGGTGACCATAAATATCACCAGCAGCACGAGCATGACGTCGATATAAGGAACGACGTTCATCTCCGCATTTAGCGCTTTTTTCTCACGGCGATAAGGGCTTTGTTTCATAGACCATTTACCTGAGTACTTTGGCTATTTTGAACGCTTTGATTGGTTTGGCTTACTTGCGTACCCGCTTGCGGAATCTCAATACTGGTCTCGCGCTGTAACATGCCTGTCATCTCGTCACAAAACAGGGCACGAGAGTCGTATAAGCGGCTCGCTTTGGCGGTAAAATGGTTATACGCCAATACCGCAGGGATCGCGGCAAACAAACCCATAGCAGTGGCAATCAAAGCTTCGGCAATACCGGGCGCCACAGTCGCTAAGGTCGCTTGCTCGCTTTGTGACAGTCCCAAAAATGCATTCATAATACCCCAAACGGTACCGAATAAACCGACATAAGGCGCCACCGAACCAATACTTGCCAGCGTCGTTAGCCCCGACTCTAACAATTGCTGCTGACGACCCAATCCAACCCGCAGCTTACGCTCAACGCCGTCAATAATGTCGTCTTTAGGCTGACGTTTTTTATGCATTCTTAGGTATTCAGAGAACCCAACATAAAAAATTTGTTCAAGCCCTTGGCGCTCAGGCGAGCCTTGGACGCCTTGATACAGCTTTGCCAAATCTTCCCCTGACCAAAACCAGGTTTCAAACTGCTGGTCAAAATTTCTGGCGGTACCAAGACGCGCACTCATACGAAAAATAATCACCCAGCTGAGCAATGACGCTAATAACAATAATGCCATCACAATCTGTACCAATAAACTGGCTTGGGTGATTAGGTCGATAATATTTAAGGATTCAGGCATGTAAGCGGCTCATGGATAATGAATAATAGTTAATCTAATAACGGGTTTTATATCAACCCGTTAGTGTACTGCTAAATCACGCAAATATCATTAATAATATGTTAATAGCAGTGCATAAATCGCTCTCAATAAATATATGAAAAAAATAATGACAGCACGAGTATTTTATAATATTGTCCATATGGTCAACTAATTTGCACTCTTATACTAAGAAGATGCGCCATACATTGAAATTTTGAGCGAATTTCACTAGAATGTTATGGTTTGTTGCTGTCATTTTTCATGATGGTTCGTATTTACCAAATTATGTGTGGCTAACGGATTAAAAACATCGTCTCTAACCTTAGTGTATCAGCGTCATTTACAGTCGCAATCTGGAAGCGTCATTTATCGTCGCAATTTGGGTGTATTTTATATGTTTGTTTTAAACGCAGTATCGAGCGTCGCAATTTGGAAGCGACACTTATCAATACAGTTAGATAATGATAATTTACTTACTGCAATTTGGAAGCGACTCTTATGAACGCAATCGAACGCTATTTTGGTATCAATGGTCAAAACACCACGATCAAAACCGAGATTTTAGCCGGTGTAACCACGTTTTTGACGATGGCTTACATTATTTTTGTCAACCCTAACGTCCTTGCTGACGCTGGTATGGATAAAGGTGCGGTGTTTGTCGCTACCTGTCTTGCCGCCGCAGTTGGGTGTTTTATTATGGGGATTTATGCTCGCCTGCCAGTCGCGCTAGCCCCCGGTATGGGACTCAACGCCTTTTTTACGTATGGCGTGGTTTTAGGAATGGGCTACGCGTGGCAAACGGCACTTGGCGCCGTATTTTTGTCCGGTTGTATATTTATATTATTAAGCCTTTTTAAAATTCGTGAATTGATTATCAACTCTATTCCGGACAGTATTAAACAAGGCGTAGTTGCTGGTATCGGTGCATTTTTGGCCTTTATCTCCTTACAAACCGCAGGCGTCATCGTCAATAATGATGCGACGTTAGTGGGACTGGGCGATATGACCGCGTTCTCACCTGCGATGGCGGCATTGGGCTTTATTGTTATCGTTGGCTTGTCGCATAAAAAAATACCCGGCGCGGTAACGATAGGGATTTTATTGGTAGCGCTTATCAGCTTAATTACTGGTAACACACAATTCACTGGCATTATATCGGCACCGCCACCGATAGCGCCAACGCTGATGCAGCTTGATATTGCTGGCGCATTTGACGTAGCGATGATTAGTGTTATTTTTGCCTTTTTATTCGTCGATTTATTCGATACCGCCGGTACCTTGATTGCAACGACCAGTCAAGCAGGCTTAATTGGTAAGGATGGCAAAATACCTAATATGGGCAAAGCGCTACTGGCAGATTCGAGCGCCACGGTTGCGGGTACGCTACTAGGTACCTCATCGACCACCAGCTTTGTTGAGAGTGTGTCAGGTATTGCAGCCGGAGGACGTACTGGATTAGTCGCTGTGACGGTCGGGGTGCTATTCTTATTAAGTATGTTTTTTGCTCCACTTGCTGGTATGATTCCAGGCTATGCAACAGCAGGCGCTATTTTTTATGTCGCTGTACTGATGATGGGTACTCTAAAAGATGTTGATTGGTTAGATCTAACAGAGGCGGCGCCCGTTGTCGTTGTGTTGTTGTTTACACCATTAACCTACTCAATCGCTGATGGTATCGCGCTTGGATTTATTACCTTTGCTGCTATTAAAGTCGTCGCCGGTAAGTTCTCTGACGTGAGCATTCCCGTTTGGATATTAACGGCCGTGTTACTTGCGAAGATTGTGTTTATCTAAGATTGCAATTTAAATTACAGTCATTTTCAGTCATTTGATAAATGCTCAGCTTTGCTCATTAAACCCTTCTTATTTTAAATGAGAAGGGTTTTTTATGCGAAAAGAAAAATACTATAAACAGCTATATTCAGCACGAAATAAAATGATTACGTTATTAATTCGCTCATACTCTGTATGGGTTTAAATTAAATGGATGAGATAAATAAAGACAAGTCATTGATTCAGAAACGATTAATTGGCTATAGTAAACATAAATTTATAACTAAAGCGTCACTTCTGGTAAGAAGTTAATAACCATTTGTTTTTAAACAGTATTTTGTTTGGTTAAAATAGGTAAATTCGTTAGTTGGAAATTTTTTTTCATGCTACTATGTCGAGGTTAAGCGCATCACCTCAATCAACGCCGTAGAGGTTTTTCTTACAGTGAATTAGTATTCTATAAGATGACAGATAAGTGTTTATTAGGCTTTAAGTTTCCATAAAACTCAGATGTTATAAATGTTAGATTTTATGAACGTAAACCTCTATGAAACGTCACTTGTCTTTGAGCATCACCTCCTTTCACTACTAACAAGAAGAAGGCACTAATGCCGCTTAGCTGTTTGTTGTTGCCTTTATATTGTTAACGTAGCCCGTTTAACACTAAAACGACCTACTTGACCGTTTCCAGCCTATGCTGGATTTTCTCGTTTTATAATGGCGCTGTTTGGTCTTTTGTATATTGCTAATTGGCTTATTTCTATAGTTGTTATTATTTATCCACTATTCGATATCAAAGATGTTTGTTATCAAGAATAGTAGGGATGAAATTTTAAGAATGTTTGACAATAATTGCCGCTATATCTTTAGCAATCAAAGCTCCCACCGCACCATTTATTATGGTTTTTAAACGATAGTTATGGAGTTGTTATGAACCCAGTAGACCAATTTACCCCGCAAGAGCCGATTTTATTTAATCCGCTCGATATATTAAAGCCCGCTTATCTCGGTCAATCGTCGAACGAGCTGTTCTCCCGTATTTCACCTTTATATAGTGTGGACGAGGAGCGCTGGTTGACGGACTTGTTGCCGCTCGCCAAACCAACGGATGCCGAGCGTGAAGGGGCTGCTACGCAAACTCGTCAATTGGTCGAGCATGTGCGTAATGATGGCAAAGCCGTAAAAATGGTTGATTCATTATTGCTTGAATATAGCCTTGATACCCAAGAAGGTATCTTGCTCATGAGTTTGGCAGAAGCCTTGATTCGGGTGCCAGACAATTACACCGCTGATGCGCTTATCCACGATAAAATGAGCGTCGCTGACTGGAAAAAACACATCAAAAATGACAATGGTTTTATGGTCAATGCCTCGACGTGGGGCATGATGATGACGGGCCGCGTTGTCAGTATTGATCGTGATACTACCGCTGCTGGGTTTTTGGACCGTATGACCAAAAAAATGGGCGAGCCGGTCATTCGCAGCGCCATGCAAAAAGCCATGCGCATTATGGGACATCAGTTTGTGCTTGGCGAAACCATTGAGGGCGCCAACAAAAACAGCCAGCCTTATCGTAATAAAGGCTATACCTATTCGTTTGATATGCTAGGTGAGGCGGCGATTACCCATAAAGATGCGGAAAAATACTTTAACGATTACCTGCATGCGATTAAAGCGACGGCCAGCATCAAGGTAAAAGAAGGTATGCCAAAGCCGTCAGTGTCTATTAAGCTATCAGCATTGCACCCGCGTTATGAAGCGACGCAAGAAGCGCAAGTGATGGGACTATTGCGTCAGCGTTGCTTGTTATTGATTGAAGCGGCTCGTGAGGTCAATGTCGATATCAGTATCGATGCCGAAGAAGCAGACCGGCTTGAGATTTCTTTAAAGCTGTTTGAGTCTCTTTACCGTGATAATTTAACCGCCGGTTGGGATGGCTTAGGGTTGGTGGTACAAGGTTACTCTAAACGTGCGATTGCCGTTCTGACGTGGCTTGCGCGTTTGGCAACTGAAGTCGGTGACCGTATTCCGGTGCGTTTGGTAAAAGGCGCATACTGGGATACTGAAATCAAACTGGCGCAGCAAAAGGGACTGTCCGGCTATCCGGTCTGGACCCGTAAAGAAGGCACGGACACCGCTTATCTTGCCTGTGCGCGCTTCTTATTGTCAGAGCATTTGCGCGGTTTGATTTGGCCACAGTTTGCTACCCATAATGCGCACACGCTTGCTTCAGTGATGACTATGAGCGCGCACCGAGAGTTTGAGTTTCAGCGTCTTCATGGCATGGGTGATGCACTTTATGACCATATTCTGCAAGCTTATAAAATCCCTGTTCGTATCTATGCACCCGTTGGCGCTCATAAAGACTTGCTACCGTACTTGGTACGCCGTTTACTAGAAAACGGTGCCAATAGCTCGTTTGTGCATCAGTTATTAGATAAGTCTTATCCGATTGATAAGCTAACGGTACACCCGTACGATAAGTTATTGACCAATGCTACTTTGCATAATCCTGATATTCCGTTGCCGCTAGATATCTATGGCGCGCGCCGAGCCAGCTTTGGCCCTAATATCTTTGTAGAGTCGCAGTGGCTACTATTCAAAGCCGCTATCGATAGCCATTTGCATAAAACCTGGTCGGCAACTTCTATTATTAACGGCAACGCAGTTGATGCACATAAAGTCGATGGCAATTCTGAAAAACTTGAGTCGCAGACCGTACGTGCGCCTTGGAATCATGAAGTCATCGCAGGTAAAGTCACCTACGCCAATGCTGATATTGCGCAGCAAGCCATTGATGCTGCCATTGCAGGTCAAAGCGTATGGCAAGCCGTACCTGCGGCAAAGCGCGCTGCTATTTTGCGCAAAGTAGCGGACTTGTATGAAGAAAACTATGCTGAATTGATGGCGCTTTGCCAAATCGAAGCGGGTAAAACCATGCAAGACGGCATTGATGAAATCAAAGAAGCGGTTGATTTTTGCCGTTTTTATGCCGATGAAGCAGAACGTCTCGACGCCAAGGTTTATGAGTTTACCGACTTAGCAGGCAAGCAATCACGTCAAGTGTATAAGCCGCGCGGCACCTTTGTTTGTATCAGCCCGTGGAATTTTCCCTTGGCAATTTATACTGGTCAAATCATGGCGGCACTTGCCGCAGGTAATACTGTGGTTGCTAAGCCTGCCGAGCAAACCAGCTTGATCGCGCATTTTGCTGTGCAGCTGATGTATCAAGCTGGCGTGCCGGAAGACGCTTTGCAGTTTGTCGTTGGCGCTGGCGAAGTTGGCGGCACATTGACCGCTGCCGATAATATTGCAGGCGTTATTTTTACCGGTTCAACCCAAACGGCGCAGCGTATCAATCAGAGCCTGCATCAGCAAGTCAGTGGTGAGTTGCCAGTATTGATAGCCGAAACCGGCGGTCAAAACGCCATGGTTGTCGATTCAACCGCATTGCCCGAGCAAGTGGTTAAAGATGCGGTATTATCTGCCTTTGGTTCGGCAGGTCAGCGCTGTTCTGCGTGCCGTATCTTATGTGTGCAAGAAGAAGTAGCGGACAATTTAATCGAGCTGTTACAAGGAACGATGGCTGAATTGGTCGTCGGCAACCCATTGTATGCGGCAACCGATGTCGGTCCAGTGATTGATGCCGACGCCAAGCAAAGTCTGGACGCGCATATTGAACGTATGGCAGCTGAACCAACGGCGACGATCTTGGCGCAGACGCCGATGAGCGCAAGCTCAGTGGTTAGCGAAGAGCGCTCTACCTTTGTCTTGCCAACCGCGATTGAGGTAAAAAGTATCGATGTGATTGGCGGCGAGCACTTCGGTCCGATATTGCATGTGCTACGTTATCAAGCGCGTGATTTAAATAAGCTTATTGATGCGATTAATAGCACGGGTTTTGGTTTGACTTTAGGTATCCACAGCCGTATTGAAAACATTGCTGAGCATATCGAGCGCCGTGCCTTTGTCGGCAACACTTACATTAACCGCAACCAAATCGGTGCCGTCGTTAACGTGCAGCCGTTTGGTGGTTGTGGTCTGTCTGGTACGGGTCCAAAAGCTGGCGGGCCGCATTACGTCGCTCGTCTGATGCAGCTGTGTACTGAGTCGAACACGGCGGTAGAAAATAATAGCACTGAAACCCAAACCCAAATCGCATAAGGAGTAGCAAGATGGCGAATGAATTTAAAAAGAATCATGCCCAAGTTTGTGAAGCTTGGCGGTTATTAAGCGCAGTAGAAAGAGCAACTTATCTGCAAGCGGCTGTTGCTAAATTGGCTTTGCTTACTGGTGACGCCAATAAAGCCCAGCGTTTATTTGCCCATTTATTAAATGCTGCGCCGATGCTCGATGACGTGCAGCGTATGACGGGCGCAACAGGTGAGTCCAATGATTTGTACGTGACTGCTCGCGGCAAAACCATGGTTATCGGCGGCGAATCTGCTCGCGCGATGGCGGTACTTGGGCAATTGGTTGCAGCTTTACTGACTGGCAACGAGGTGATACTGCATTGTCCAAGTCAGAGCGAGATGTGTGTTGAAGCGGCAAAAATATTGCATGACACTGGCATCAGCGATGATGTCTTAAGCGTTGCCAATGATTCGCAAACCATTACACTGCTATATATCGATCGATTGGCGCAAGTTGCGGTCGCAGGCAACCAAAGCGAAGTGCAAGCCATCAGCCAAGAGCTTGCTAAGACCGATGGTATCTTGACGCAGGTCATTGCGGTCACTGATATGGAGGGGATGTCAGAGATGCTAACGCCCGATTATCTGTACCGCTTTGTCACTGAGCGGGTGAGGACCATTAATACCACAGCGATTGGCGGTAATGCCAGCTTGCTCGAGCTTGGCACCGAGTAAGTGCTGTAAAGCTAAATAAAAAAACTAGGATTGTATAAGCGGCGGTCAGTAGCCATTTTCCAAGCAATTTGGGAAATGATTACTGACCGTTTTTTTATTGTTTTATGAAAAATTAAGGATAAAATTAATCAGAAAGGTTAGCTAAAAATATATAGTATTAAAAAGTTTTTGAATTATTAAACAAAATAATGTGCTTTTTTGAGTTGTAAGTTAAATAAAGTTAGTGCTAGTATAAGTTAACCGTTTAGTCAGCATTTATTCATTGAATGCTAATAGACAGCTTCAACACGGAATGTTGAGGTACTTTAAGCTAAAAAGGAGTGTGACCCATGCTTATATTCTCCGTTTTTTCGATAGGGTAGTTAGCTTTACCTTTACCTATACCCGACCTTTATGACCGCTTTTTAATTGACGCATAGATGATTGGTGAATTAAAAAGTTCAAACCGCAAACCGATTAAGCCTGAGCAAGTCAGTAGTCAGATAGGCAGTCAGCTTATTCAATACCCGTATAACTATCAGTATTGATGTAGGTATGATGATCGTCATCGTATAAACTTTATTAACATGATAATTGAATACTACCTTAGGGCGGTGTCGTAATCACGCCTAACCTTTGCAGATATTGATTGTTAACATTTTATATTCGATTTCAGATAAAACTATAGTTTTTATCTGCCTTTTATTCTGACAGCCGAGCGTTGCTATGATTCGTTTTTATTTGAACGGTCAGTACAAACAAGTCACTGATCTAAACCCGAACACCACCGTTCTTGAGTATCTACGCCTGCATGAAAAGCAAACCGATACCAAGGAAGGCTGCGCGAGTGGCGACTGCGGCGCGTGTACCATCATGGCGCAGCGCTTGCCTGCTCATGACGCAGACCAATCTACGCAAGCACCTTTTTATACCCTTAATGCTTGTATCACGCTACTGTCATTGATGGATGGTCATCATCTGATGACCGCCGCTTATATCGCAGATAATCCTACCAATCACCCAGATCGCGCCTTATTGCACCCAGCTCAGCAAGCCATGGTCGATTGTCATGGCTCGCAGTGCGGCTTTTGTACGCCTGGATTTGTCATGACGCTGGCAAGTACTTATGAAAACCATCGTCTGCAACTGGCAGCAGGACTGGCATCGGACGATCTTAGTTACGATGATATTGTCGCTGCTATATCAGGAAATCTGTGCCGCTGTACCGGTTATCGTCCTATTATCGATGCAGGTTTAGCGATGGGTAAGATTGGCAAGCAGCGCGATGTTGAGCAAATCATTGCTAAAGATTTAACGATAAAGCTGGCAACCGATGCGATGGCAAACGGTAAAAACGCTGCTACAAATACCAGTAAAACTATCACGCCTGCACTCACTAAAGCATCACGCAAACTTTTTATTCCGCAGTCCATTGACGAGCTTAATCAGGTGTTAGCCGCGTATCCAAACGCAACCATTTGGGCAGGTGGTACTGATTTAGGGTTAAGTGTGACCCAGCACTTGGTCGATCATGAGGTAATTGTGCAGCTATCAGCGGTTGAGGCGCTAAAAACTTGGTCGCTACAAGATTTACATCAACATACTGATGAGAAATCCGGCGTTAATGCGGATAAGGTTAATAATGAAATAGCGGCAGCCCCATTTTTAGTATTGGGCGCGGGCATGAGTTATCAGCAACTGCTGCCTGTCCTTGAAGAGTATTTTCCAAGTTTTGCGCATTTATTTGAACGCATTGCCTCGCCGCAAATTCGCAATATGGGCACCATTGGCGGTAATGTCGCTAATGCTTCGCCGATTGGCGATTTGCCGCCGGTTTTATTGGCATTAGATGCACAAATTCATTTGCGTCATTGCGCAGCTATCGAGGGCAGTGAGGCTGATAAAAATGGTTATATTGATGAGATTATACCTTTGCAGGCATTTTTCTTAGATTATAAAAAGACCAAACTGCGCGCTGGCAGTTATATCGTCGCGCTGCATATTCCACTGTTACAAGACCATCAGCATTTATATGTTCATAAGGTAAGTAAGCGTTATGAAGACGATATCTCTGCTTGCTTATTGGCAGCTAGAATCGATTTGTCAGCAGATGGGTTAACGATTAAGGATGCAAAATTCGGTCTTGGCGGTATGGCGGCGATTCCTTTATTGGCGACAAATTGTCAGGAAATGCTGGTTGGGCAATCTGTTGAGGTTGCCAGTTTTGAGGCGGCAGCGCAAAAGTTGGCGTTAGATGTCTCGCCCATGACGGACATTAGAGCCAGTCGCGAGTATCGTATGCATGTCGTGCAGCGCTTAATGATTAAATGCGGTAAGCAATTGGTCGCGGATATACAACCTGCGAGCGCTTAACGTTTATCGCCATTTGTAAAGAATACAAGGAAGAGACACTATGAGCCATCATTCTTCACTATTTGACAGTTATAGTATACGCCGACAGCGCCCGCCAAAAAATAAAATCGGTACGGGAGTTAAGCATGACAGTGCTATCAGCCATGTGATGGGAACGGCCACCTACGTCGATGACATGCTAAAACCGCAAAGCACCCTGCATTTAGCGATTGGTAAAAGCACTAACGCCCATGCCCGTATCTTACATATGGATTTGAGTGCAGTATGGGCGGCCGATGGGGTGGTCGATGTCATTACGTTTCAGGATTTGCCTGCTAAGACTGATATCGGACCGGTATTTGATGGCGATCCATTAATGGTAGATAAAATCACCGAATACGTCGGTCAAACCTTATTTGCTGTGGTCGCAACCAGTCACCGTGCCGCCAAAAAGGCAGTGCTGAATGCGCTGATAGAATATGAGCCATTAGCAGCCATTTTGACTATCGATGACGCCTTAGAGCAAGAGCAGTTTGTACGGCCGAGCCACTTTATGCAGCGCGGTGATACGCAAGCTGAGCTAAAATCAGCACCGACGCGTATTGCAGGGCATATTCATATGCTTGGGCAAGAGCATTTTTATCTTGAGGGGCAAGTATCATACGTTGTGCCTTGTGATGATGGCGGTCTTGAAGTTTATACGTCGTCGCAGCATCCAAGCGAAGTGCAGCAACTGGTCGCTGAAGTAGTCGATTTACCCTTTCATGCGGTGACTACCATTGTCCGTAGAATGGGCGGCGGCTTTGGCGGTAAAGAAACGCAAGCTGCGGCGTGGGCGTGTCTGTGCGCTATCGTGGCTAAGCGCCAAAATATGCCAGTCAGTATGCGCTTAGATCGACAAGATGACATGGTGGTGACTGGTAAACGGCACGAGTTTTCCAATCGCTATGAGGTCGGCGTCAATGAAGACGGACAGATACTTGGCGTCGATATGCAGCTAGCAGGACTATGTGGCTATTCGCCTGATTTGTCCGATGCTATTGTCGATCGGGCGATGTTTCATTGTGATAATGCTTACTATTATCCGGCCGCGCAGATAGCAGGTCACCGCTGCAAGACCCATACGGTATCTAACACTGCTTATCGCGGTTTTGGTGGGCCACAAGGTTTGCTAACCGCTGAATATATGATGGATCACATTGCTTATACGTTAGGTAGAGATCCGTTGCAGGTACGTCTAGCAAACTTATATCAAAACGGTCAAAGCACCCATTACGGTCAGCCGATTGAGCATTTTGATTTGGGGACTATCATGCGGACGCTCGCACAGGATAGCGATTACGATAAGCGCCGTCAGCAAATTATCGAAGCAAATAAAAAGGCTGAAGCTGAAGGCAATGATAAACGCTGGGGTCTAGCGTTAACGCCAGTGAAATTCGGTATCTCATTTACCGTGCAAACCCTCAATCAAGCTGGCGCTTTGGTACTTATTTATACCGATGGCACGATTCAAGTCAATCATGGCGGCACCGAGATGGGTCAAGGGTTATATATTAAAATTGCCCAAATCGTTGCTAATGAATTTGATGTCGATTTAGATACGGTAAAAGCCACTGCTACTCGCACCGATAAAGTGCCAAATACCTCGCCGACGGCTGCCTCATCGGGTACGGATATGAATGGTAAAGCGGCGCAAAATGCCTGTATCACCATTAAAAATCGTTTGCTTGAGTTTGCTGCCGAGCATTTTCAAGTCAATGCCGAAGATGTCCGTTTTGAGCGCAATCACGTTTATATCGGTGCTAAAGAGGTGCTTACGTTTGCAGATTTTGTCTTGCTCGCTTACCAGCACCGTATTAGCTTGTCTTCGACTGGCTATTACAAAACGCCCAAGATATTTTATGACCGCTCAAAAGCGTGGGGTCGACCATTTTTTTACTTTGCCTTGGGCGCTGCCTGCGCAGAAGTTGAGATTGACACTTTAACAGGAGAGTACAAAGTGCTGCGCTGCGATATCTTGCACGATGTCGGACAATCGATTAATCCTGCAGTTGATATTGGTCAGATTGAAGGAGGCTTTGTGCAAGGTATGGGCTGGCTGACCACTGAGGAGCTTATTTGGGATAAAAAAGGCAAGCTTGCTTCTAACAGCCCCGCTAATTATAAAATTCCTACGGCACATGATTTGCCTAAACAATGGCGCGTCAAACTGTTTGATCGTAAAAATGAAGAGCAGACCATTTATAATTCTAAAGCCGTTGGTGAGCCACCGTTTATGTTAGCAGCGAGCGTTTGGTGTGCGATTAATAATGCCATCGCAAGCTTGGGTAATTATAAGAAAAATCCAGAGCTGACTATGCCAGCGACGCCAGAGGCCGTACTAAAAGCCGTTATGCGTCTACAAGGTCAAGCGTGGGAAATCGCTTCTAAACCAGATACCGAAACTATTGAAAGCTTAACGCCAGCTGACGATGACTGCGGCATTGATGACGATCGCGTATTGCCGCAGCAAGTACCGCATGCGACAGACACGACACCGCCTGCGTCTGAAGGTCAATTGTTTGATGAAGAGCCTGAGGCGATAGAAAACCCCAACGTCTCAACGGCTCGTGGACCTGCGCACAGTGAATAAGTCACTTATCACGCCAATGCCACCAACGAAATGGTATGAGGGACTGGCGCAATATCAGCAGCAGGGGGTTGCCCATGTTTTAGCGACGGTCGTTGCCGTCAATGGTTCGGCACCTCGCGAACTACAGTCTAAAATGATTGTCACGCTCGATGACTGCTGCGATACGCTGGGCGGTGGGAGTTTAGAGCATGATGTAACGCTAACAGCGCGGCAACTATTAAATGGCGAGCTTGAGCCAAATAATTCGAAAGCTTCCTCTCAACCATTAAAAGCAGGCAGGTCTACAAAAGCACAAGCGGTACGCCGTGAAGCAGTCTACAGCAAACATTATCCATTGGGCGCTAAGTTAGCACAGTGCTGCGGTGGTAGCGTGACGGTGATGTTTGAATGCTTTCATTTGACACCGCCGATGTCGCTATTGGTCTTTGGTGGCGGCCACGTAGCTACCGCATTAATGAGTATACTGGCTGAGCTGCCATGTCAAGTCGATTGGATAGACAGTCGCTCTGAGATGTTTGAGCGTTATTTGAGCGCTGAATCTGGCACAGCGGACGGACAGGCAAATGACCAATTACCAGCGCATATTCGTGTGCATATTGACGACGATCCGGTTGACTTTATTCGCCCATTTTTGACCAATGGCGCTCGCAGACTATCTACAAATAAAGGTACGCAATATTTTATTTTAGTCATGACTCATGATCACAGTCTTGATTTTGACTTGGTGCGCGCGGCTTTAGATTGTTTGCTAGCTACTGATTCAAAGACTGCATTAAAGGAAAGCAGTGCGCGGCCTTATGTCGGCTGTATCAGCTCGGCAACCAAAGCCAAGCGCTTTAAAGAAAAGTTGCTACAGCGCGGTTATAGCGAAAAAGTCGTTGATAAGGTAACGATGCCAATTGGCCTTGAGATTGGCGGTAAAGAACCAATGGCCGTTGCGGTATCTATCGCCAGTCAAATTTTGCAGCTGTATCATCAAGCATAAATATTATTTCTAATTAACATTTATCAGTAAAACTTTATTGCCTTTTACTCTATTTAGGTGAGACGCCTTTATGACCATACATATTTATCAAGCACGACTGCTGCATTATCTAACCGAAGACAATCTGGCTAAAAGAGAAAAAAGCACCAACAGCAGTGATACAAGCACTAACGATACACATGCCAATGATGCCACACTACCAGTGGTTGATAAAAACGTCATATTGCGCCCTGTAATCGCAGGTATTAATGTTTATCCTGAGTATATTGCCGAAGGTGCTTTGGTCGTCGATGATGTGAGCGGTCGCGTGCTAGACTATGGCAGTAAAAATGTGATTATGGCGCGATATGCTAGTAGTAGCGCACAACAGAGCAAAGCGCCCGTACAGATTCACGATTATCAAGACAAGCTAATCATGCCAGGCTTTATTGACACTCATGTGCATTATCCGCAGATAGATATGATTGCCGCCTTTGGTGAGCAATTGCTTGATTGGCTCAACAATTACACCTTTGTCACCGAAGCCAATTTTGGTGATCTAAAAGTTGCGCACGATACCTCAAAGTTCTTTTTAAACCAGCTGCTTGCCAATGGTACGACCAGCGCTTTGGTGTTTTCGACCAGTCATCCTGAGTCTGTTGAAGCGTTTTTTGAAGAAAGTACTCGCCTAAATACGCGCATGATTACCGGTAATGTACTGATGGATCAAAATGCGCCCGAGCATTTGTGTGTACCGACTGAGAAAGGTATCCGCGATTCGCAAAATATCATTGATAAATGGCATGAGCGCGGCCGCCAGCATGTGGCGATTACGCCAAGATTTGCCATTACCTCGACGCCAAAACAGCTGCAAATGGCGGGTGAGTTATATCGCAGCTATGACAGTGTGTATCTGCAAACGCATCTGGCCGAAAACCTGGCTGAAATTGCCTTTGTACGTGAGCTTTATCCCAAACACATGGGCTATCTCGACGTTTATCATGATTTGGGGTTACTGGGAAGGCGAACTACTTTAGCGCATGGCATTTATCTTGAAACACCCGAGTATGAGGTGCTGCGTGATACTGGTACGCAAATTGCCCATTGTCCAACGTCTAATTTGTTTTTGGGTAGTGGTCTGTTTGATTTATCTAAGACTTTACGTTATACCGGCGTTAGTATCGCCACCGATGTAGGGGCAGGAACCAGTTTGTCGATGCTGACGACGTTATCGGAAGCTTATAAAGTGCAACAATTACAAAACAACCCATTATCCGCGCATCAAGGCTTGTATCATATTACTTTAGGTAACGCGCAGTCGCTATTATTAGACAATAAAATTGGTAACTTTATGCCGAATAAAGAAGCGGATTTTGTGATAATAGATATGGGCGCGACAGAGCTACTCGCGCGCCGTATGATGCAGACAAAATCACTCGATGAGCAGTTATTTGTGCTGATGATGCTTGGCGACGATAGAGTGATTGAAGAAACAGTCATTGCTGGCATGAGCCGTTATAAAAAAGGCGCGGTATAAAAAAGAGGTGACATAAAATAAGCTGACAAATAGCCAGCTTATTTCAAGGTGAATTTTTTAAATAACAATCATAATTGGCGAGTGGTTATAGGTATTATATTACTCAGCGTAATCTAACCATACCCAACCATTCTCTAACCATTCGCTCAAATCGTCTGGGTCAATACCCTTAACATCTTGAATTTGTAAATGCTCACCATTGGCCAAACGCATTAGCACAGCGGCCGCTTCCGCATCCAAACCATCAAGGCGCTGACCGTTGGCATATAGCGTCACGCCATCATTGGTTTGGCTATACAGCAAACGATTGCTATAGTCGGCTTGTAGTGTCGCGCCATCTGATAAAGCCTGCATCAACTCATCGGTATCTAGTGTTTCTTCTGGCACCAACGCATCATATTGGCGCTTGCTGACAACTTCGGATACTGCTTGACGAATGATATCGTCGCCGCGCTCAGTTTGCAGCATTTGTAAGAGCTGGTCTTTAATCGCCTCGATACTGCTTGCTGTCAATTCACCTGACGTTTGCAAAGATTGAGGCAGTAGCATTGGTATAAATAAATCGCTATCGTTGGTAGCAATATCAGCCAGACTGTCGATGATTTGCATCAAGTTCGGACGACGGCAACCAAAAGAGAAGGTTAAGCAATCATCTTGCGCAACGCCAAAGTGCGATAATTTTGGTGGCACATAAAGCACATCACCCGCTTCTAGTATTTCGTCAAAAATAATCTCGCCCATATCATCAAACAAGCGAATCGGCTCATCGGCGACAAACTCAGTGTTTTTATCACAAAATTTGCCAAGCTGCCAACGACGCTGACCGTAGCCTTGCGCTAAAAACACATCGTAATCATCATAATGCTTGCCGACTGAGCCGCCCTTTGGTGCATAAGACACCATGATATCGTCGCGTTGCCACTGCGGGATAAAATCAAACGCTTGCCACAACTGTCCGAGCTCAGGCGACCATTGTTCAAGGTTTTGTACCAGTACCGTCCATTGTTCAGGCAAATTGTCAAAATCGCTTTCAGTTAAGGGACTTTTTTTAAGTTGCCATTGCGCTAGGCCGTCTTGCTTAGTAGCGGCTTGGGTGAGCAGGCGTGCAGCCGCGTCTTCTTCAATAGCAAGACCAAGCATATCGTCTGGCTCAAACATGTCAATTAGCTGCGGTAAGCCTTGCTTAATAAGGAGCGGTTTTTTTTGCCAATATTCACTTAAAAATTGCTCAGGCGTGATAGAGTCGGGCAAGCAAAGAGGAATTGTGGTCATTGATAAATCCATGTCTAAAAATGGGTATAAGAGAAATAACAAGAGATGCTTTATAGGAAAGTTTTAATAGTTTATGATTATCGCCTAGCTGATAGCGAGTATTACCGTATGAATAGTTGCTGTCAGAACACCTCATCAATCGTAGGAAGTTTATGAAAAAATTACATTTTATCGTTATTATCGCCAGCGTATTTTTATTACAAGCTTGTGTGCACAAGGTTGTGACCGTGCCAGCTAAAATCGCTTATAAAACCACCAAAGGCGTGGTCAAAGGCACAGTGGCGGTCGGTAAAGCCATCATACCGGGCGACAGTGATGACGATGATAAAAAAGATAAAAAATAAAACCTTACCCATTAACTAACTGTCTTTTAAGACAAGTAATAGTAGGTAAGGTTAATGTTTTTCTTAATATAAATGAATAGGCAGTCCTACTCATTTATATTTATTTCAAAATATGTCCGCTAGCTACTTCAAGCTTGATCAGAGATTAAATCTTAGCAATCCAGTCTTTAATCGTGCGAGCTTGCTCAGCGGCATTACCAGTATAAGTCGCAGGCGTCAGTTCACGTAGGCGCGCTTTATCGCTATCTGAAACCGCAGATAATTCATCGCTTTCTACGAAAGTCAGCATGGCCTCACGTGTCATGGCATTGCCACGGGTCAAGGCTTTAAGTTTCTCGTACGGGTTCTCAACACGGTAACGACGCATGACCGTCTGAATCGGCTCAGCCAATACTTCTTGCGCGTTATCCAAATCGTCATTTAAACGCTGTGCATTCAATTCAAGTTTACCAACGCCTTTTAAGCACGCATCATAAGCAATCATACTTTGCGCCAGCCCAACACCAATATTGCGCAGTACAGTCGAGTCTGATAAATCGCGCTGCATACGTGAAATCGGTAGTTTTTCACCCAAATGTGCAAGCATCGCGTTCGCCACGCCTAAGTTACCTTCTGAGTTTTCAAAATCAATGGGGTTGACTTTATGCGGCATGGTTGAAGAGCCTACTTCACCGTCTTTTAGGCGCTGCTTGAAATAGCCTAAGCTAATATATTGCCAAATATCACGGTTAAAATCGATTAATATAGTATTAAAACGTTTGACTGCATCAAACAATTCAGCGATATAGTCATGCGGCTCAATTTGCGTGGTGTACGGGTTAAACGTTAGCGCTAGATGCTGGTCAATAAACTGCTCAGCGTGTGCTTGCCAATCAACATCAGGGTATGCTGAGAAATGGGCATTATAGTTACCGACTGCGCCATTGATTTTACCGAGTAGCTCTACTTGCCCAATTTGCTTGATTTGACGGGCTAAGCGATAAGCAACGTTTGCCATTTCTTTACCGAGCGTCGTTGGACTGGCCGTTTGACCGTGCGTGCGTGATAGCATTGGCTGGTCAGCATGAGTAATCGCCAAATCAACAATGCTATCGGTCACTTGCTGCATTTTTGCAACCACAATTTCGCGGCTGTCTTTTAGCATCAATGCGTATGACAAGTTATTGATATCTTCACTGGTACAAGCAAAGTGGATAAATTCTAGGCTATCTTCTAACTGCTGATTGCCGCGGAATTTGTCTTTGATAAAGTATTCAACCGCTTTTACATCATGGTTGGTGGTCGCTTCGATATCTTTAATCGCTTGCGCGTCCGCTTCGCTAAAGTCGTCAACGATGCTGTTTAGAAAGGCATTGGTATCGGCATCAAACGCTGCTAATTCACCAATTGCGCTATTATCTGCCAATGACTGCAACCAACGAATCTCGACGGTAACGCGAGCTTTAATCAGACCAAACTCAGATAGATAAGGACGCAAGCTGTCGGCTTTAGAAGCGTAACGGCCATCGATTGGAGAGAGTGCGGTAAGTGGAGTCATAGTGATGCCTCAAATAGTTGTCAAAAGTAACAGGAGTAAAAGTGATAAAAATAAGCAAAAATGAAGAAAGGTTGAAAGTTATTTAAAATCAAAACCCACAAGGCGCATCGATAGCGGCAATCACACCGCCACCAAGACACACCTCATCGATATAAAATACCGCTGATTGACCAGGCGTAACGGCTCGTTGCGGCTCATCAAATACCACACGGACTTCACTGCCATCATCATTTAGCGCGTAAACACGGCAGGCCTGATCGGGCTGACGATAGCGAGATTTTGCCATACAGCGTAAGCCTTCCGTGCTAAAAATATTGGCAGGCGGCAAGCCTTCGACCCAGTCAAGCTTATAAGCTTGTAGCTCATTACTCATCAGCATCGGATGCTCATGACCTTGACCGACGATCAAACGGTTTTTAGCCAAATCTTTTGCTAGTACAAACCAAGGCTCTTCTGGACGGTCTTTGACGCCGCCGATACCGATGCCGCCGCGCTGACCTAAAGTATAATACATTAAGCCATCATGCTGACCTATCACATGACCGTCGTCGGTGACGATATCGCCTTTTTGTGCTGGCAAGTATTGTTGTAAAAAGTCTTTAAAACGGCGCTCACCAATGAAGCAAATACCAGTAGAATCTTTCTTTTTAGCCGTCGCCAAGTCATGTTCTTCAGCGATTTGACGCACGACTGGTTTTTCAAGCTCGCCTACCGGGAATAGCGTCTTAGCGATTTTATCGCCGCCGACCGCATGTAAGAAGTAGCTTTGGTCTTTATTATTATCTAGTCCACACAAGAGCTGGGCGACGGTTTCACCGTTGTTATTTTCATAGTTCACGCTGCGGCGCGTATAGTGACCAGTGGCAATATAATCAGCACCGAGGGTCAACGCATAATCTAAGAACGCTTTAAATTTGATTTCTTTATTGCATAAAATATCTGGATTTGGCGTGCGTCCGGCTTTGTACTCTGCTAAGAAATGCTCAAACACGCGATCCCAATATTCCATCGCAAAATTAGCGGTGTGCAGCTTGATACCGATTTTGTCACATACCGCTTGCGCATCTGCTAGGTCGTCCATCGCCGTACAGTATTCGGTGCCGTCATCTTCTTCCCAGTTCTTCATAAACAGACCTTCCACTTTAAAGCCTGCTTGCTGGAGCAAAACGGCAGATACGGAAGAGTCGACGCCGCCTGACATACCAACGATGACGTGCTTGCTGCTAGGATTGTCAATATTGGCAAGCGTCAAAGGACGATGGATGCTAAAAGCGTCTGAAACGGGTAGACTTGAGGTGTTTGGCGTGGCTGACATAGAATTGCTCAACAATTTATACCTTACCCAAAGTATAAAATGCCCCTATTCATCGATAAAAAGACTAAGAGTGATAGACTTAGTCAGCGGATAAGGTCATCTCATTTTTTGGACGGGGTATTTTGGACTGGGTATTGTGATAAAATAAGCGTCATATTATAACAGTTAATCGTAAGCGGTGGCGAGCTATGCACGCTCATGTTGTCTAAAAGCGCTTTAGAAATTTAGATAGCGGTTCTAAATTATTTTAATCACTCTTCATTCACTTAGTAATTCACTTGGAATAATAATGATAAAAATTGGTCAAGGTATCGATGTCCATGCGTTTCATAATACGGGCGAGCAGCAGCAATATGTGATATTAGCAGGCGTGCCGATAGAGCATACCCATAGTTTGCTGGCACATTCTGATGGCGATGTGGTGCTCCATGCGCTTGCTGACGCACTGCTTGGTGCATTGGCACTTGGGGATATTGGGCAACATTTCCCAGATACCGATGCCGCGCACGCCGGTTTGGATTCGCGCGTCCTACTCCGTTATGTGTATGGTAAAGTCCAAGCTGCCGGTTATACTTTAGGCAATGCTGATATTACTGTGATGTGTGAGCGCCCAAAATTGGCACCCTATAATTTGGCGATGCGCGAAAATATCGCCAGTGACTTGCAAACAGCTGTGAGTAATGTCAGCATTAAAGCCACAACGACTGAAAAATTGGGCTTTACCGGTCGCCAAGAGGGCATTATGGCCAATGCCGTGGTATTATTGGTACCAAATATGATGATGTCTGACGACAATATGGATAGCAATACTATTTCTGATGTTAACGTTTCAGATGCTAATATGCCTAATGTTTAATCCCTAATGGCTTAGTAGTCAGTCATGATGGTTGCAATAAACGGCAATCGCCCCATGTAGCAGCCACAGGCCAAATTTAGCGTGACCTATCTTTTTTTGATAATAGTTTTAATAAATAGGAGCTTTTATGAGTGAGCAAACCCCAAATACTGCTGCAAACGATGTTGAACAGCTGATTCGTGATCAAATCAAAGACAATAAAGTCATCCTTTATATGAAAGGCACACCGCAGTTTCCACAGTGTGGTTTTTCTGCCAAGTCGATTGAGGTTTTGACCCAAATTGGCCGCCCGTTTGCTTATGTTAATATTCTAGAAAACCCAGAAATTCGTGCTACGTTACCGAAGATTGCTAATTGGCCAACGTTCCCGCAATTATGGATTGACGGTGAATTGATGGGCGGTTCAGACATCATTTTGCAAATGTACCAATCAGGCGAGCTAAAACCTTTGGTTGAAGCCAATAGCCCAGCTGCTTAATGGTTAAGCGTTTTTATTGGGCAGTTGATAAGCCTCAATAAATCATTTAGAAATTGCAGCAAAGTAAACCTGAATAGCCATTTCTCTTCATGAAGAAAGGCTATTCGGGTTTTTTATTGTCTATGCAATTTATTGTTTTTATCGCTTTTAGCCCCATATAGTGTCCAAGATAAATATATTTTGCCTAAAAGCGAGAGTTATATGAATAATCACTTAGCAAACACCGAATTACCAAATACAGAATTAACGGAGCAGCAGGAGGCGGCTGAACAAGCGGCTATCGAAAAACGCCGCGAGTATTTAAAAAACGAATCAACCCGTTTAATCGATATGGCGGGCAATGAGCCAAATTCTGCTCTTAAATGTATCCATCAGCTTAGCGTAGCAGGCGGCGCAACCGAAGCGACTTATATTGCCATTGAGCAGCGTATCGTCGCGGATCAAGATGCAGCTGGTGCTTATCATTTGGCATTATTGGCACAAAACACCCCTGATTTACCCATCGATGCGCGGCAACTTATTGAGATGGTTGTGCTAAAGGGTGATAACGCTCAGCGTTTGGCCTTGCTAAAAAACTTGCCATTGCCGCCAGTTGAGATGATTAAAGAGCAAATCTTGGCGACCAATGACGGCGACGCTATTGGGCAGATGAATGCCTATTTGCAGATTAACCCAGAAGCTTACGGCAGCCACCATATGCTGGCCAGTGGGCAGGCTGACCGCATTGTACCACTCAGTCCTGGTAAATAAATCCATTCGAGGTTTATCAAGCTTTTATTGATGCATCTTTATGATTAATGGCAATAGCAGTTAATTTAAATAGTTTTTCGTATAACGTTTTTTAAACGGTAAAAAATTGTTATAATTACCGGCTATTTCACCCATCTTTAATGGCTCATCTGAGTCGTTATCTCTTTTTTAAATTCGACTGACGCTTATTGACCAGCAGCCATGCTATGCAGCGATAGCCTCTGGCTCACGGTTGCGTCGAGAGTCAAGTGAGGCATACATGCAATACCCAAAAAATTACGACGTGGTAGTGATCGGCGGCGGTCATGCTGGCACAGAAGCAGCTTTGGCGGCCGCACGTATGGGTGCGCAAACGTTACTCTTGACGCATAACATTGAAACGCTAGGGCAGATGAGCTGTAACCCTGCGATTGGTGGTATTGGTAAGTCGCATTTGGTACGTGAGATTGATGCGCTTGGCGGTGCGATGGCACTGGCGACTGACAAATCTGGTATCCAGTTTCGAGTGCTTAATAGTCGTAAAGGTGCTGCCGTGCGTGCCACGCGTGCGCAAGCGGATCGCATTCTTTATAAAGCCGCCATTCGTCATACGTTAGAAAATCAGCCAAATCTTGATATATTCCAACAAGCAGCAGATGATATCTTAGTCGAAAATGGTCGCGCGACCGCTGTTGTGACGGCAACGGGGATTGTTTTTAACACCCAAACTGTGGTGCTGACTTCAGGAACGTTTTTAGGCGGTGTCATTCATATTGGTTTGGAAAATTCAAAAGGTGGACGCGCAGGCGATCAGCCTTCTATCAAGCTTGCAGATCGTTTACGTGAATTGAAATTACCGGTGGGTCGCCTAAAGACCGGTACACCAGCACGTATTGATGCGCGTAGCGTTGACTTTAGCGTGATGACAGTGCAGCCAGGCGATACACCGCTGCCGGTGATGAGCTATATGGGCGATGTGTCCATGCATCCTGAACAGGTCAATTGCTATATCACCCATACCAATGCGCGCACCCATGACATTATCCGTGAAAACCTAGACCGCTCACCGATGTTCTCAGGCAAAATCGAAGGCGTTGGGCCGCGTTATTGTCCATCAATTGAAGACAAGATTCACCGTTTTGCCGATAAAGACAGCCATCAAATCTTTATTGAGCCCGAAGGTTTGACCACGCATGAGCTATATCCAAACGGTATCTCAACTAGCTTGCCGTTTGATGTGCAATTAGACTTTATCCATAGTATGAAGGGTCTTGAGAACGCACACATCACGCGTCCCGGCTATGCGATTGAGTATGATTATTTTGATCCGCAGAACCTAAAACCAACGCTTGAGACCAAGTCAATCGACCGCTTATACTTTGCCGGTCAAATCAATGGTACAACAGGCTACGAAGAGGCGGGCGTCCAAGGTTTATTAGCCGGCACTAATGCGGCATTGGTCACCTGTGAAAACAGTGAATTTGATATTTGGACGCCGCGCCGCGATGAAGCCTATCTTGGCGTACTGGTCGATGACTTGATTACGCATGGTACCACTGAGCCATATCGTATGTTTACCAGCCGCGCCGAATATCGTTTGCTACTGCGTGAAGACAATGCTGATCAGCGTTTGACTGAGACTGGTCGCAAGCTTGGTTTGGTAGATGATGTGCGCTGGCAGGCTTATCAAGAAAAAATGGAAGCCGTTGCTACCGAAACCTCGCGCCTCAAAGATATTTGGGCAACTCCTGCTAATGCTTTAGGTCAGCAAGTGACGGCGCAGACAGGCGAGGTGCTGTCTAAAGAATCGACTGCGTATGATTTATTAAAACGTCCGCAAATACATTTTACTGATATCGCGGCGATTACTGGTTCAGAGGTTGATAGCCAAGTCGGTGAGCAGATTGAGATTTCTGTTAAATACGCCGGCTACATTGACCGTCAGCAAGAAGATATCGATCAGATGAAGCGTTTGGAAAATACTGCCTTGCCAATGGATTTTGATTATAGTGTGGTGTCGGGATTGTCCAATGAGATTGTGCAAAAGCTGGCGCAAATTCGTCCTGCCACGCTTGCCCAAGCGGGACGCATCAGCGGGGTCACGCCTGCCGCCATTCAGCTATTGGCGATGACCGTCAAGAAGCAGAAAAAAGCCCAAGCAGCGTTAAACTCATAATAATGGTTTAGCAAATCTTAAAGCTTTAAACTGTGTTTATAAAAGAAGCCCGTAATGACAAAGCGTTATGGGCTCCTTTATGGCAAATACCTTAACAATTTCAAAACAGTTTCCTGATTTAAAACTTGATAATTTAAGACGTGCTCGTTTAAGAGTAGGATAAAAGAAAAATAATTAGCAAGGAGTAATGATATGCCTTACGATAAATTATCTGAACTGCCCGATTCGGTAAAAGGTAATCTGCCTAAGCACGCGCAAGAAATCTTTTTGGCCGCATTCAATAGCGCCAGTAAACAATATGACGATGAATCACGCTGGTTTGCTACCGCATGGGCCGCTGTCGAAAACAGTTATGAGAAAAACTCGGACGGCAAGTGGGTGAAAAAGTCTGATTAGGGCGTGTTTTCATTTTAAAATTTTAACCATTTTTAGCCCATTTAGATATACATCGATTGAATTGAGAACACGCCCTCGTATTCAAAGCAGCAATAGCGGCGTTATATACACTATAATAAAATAGCTTTCCGTTATCCAAGCTAACCCATTTTAAAATACCTACTCACCATTGCTGTTTATTTAACAATATAGCTTTGGATATATTCATAACCTGAGCTTATTTATGACCGCTGCTATTATTTTTGCCATTACCATCGTATTGCCCAACCTTGTTTTGATGTGGTTGGGTTTTTTTATGCAAAGGCGCGGTGAGGCAAGCCAAGCTTTTATCGATCAAGCATCCAGCTTTGTCTTTAATTATTGTTTACCGTGCTTACTGTTTTTTAGCGTGGTTGATAGCGAGGTCGATTATGCCAAACAAATGACTTTAATCATTGCTGGTATTGTTGTGACCTTTATTTTGTTTATAGGCGCAGAGATTTATGCCAAGGCTTTTGTCGATAAGCCTGCCGACCAAGGGGTGTTTGTACAAGGTATCTTTCGCAGTAATATGGCGATTATCGGTCTGGCAACCGTCGCCAACGCTTATGGAGAGCAGGGTTTAAGTATTGGTGCCGTCTATATGGGCGTGGTGACGATATTGTTTAATATCTTAGCGGTCATTACCTTAAGTCGGGTGTCCAAAAGCGCCGACGATACATGGGTCAGTCGTAGCATAATGATTGTCAAAAAACTGTTTACCAATCCGTTAATTATCGCCTTGGTCGCAGCTTTTGCTTATAAAGCCCTGCCGCTGCCGCCTATTGGCGGCGTCATTCATACCACTGGCGATTTACTAGCTGCGGTGGCATTGCCATTGGCGCTGATTTGTGCGGGTGCAAGTATTGATTTAAAGTCGATGTTGCATCCGTCAGGTTTATCCATGCAAGCCAGTATTGGACGTATTGTGATTGCGCCTATAATCGCTATCGCAGTCGGATTGGGTTTTGGCTTATCAGGCGTGCATATGGGTGTGCTGTTTTTGATGGTGGCGTCACCGACGGCGGCGGCCAGTTATGTGATGGCGAAAGCCATGGGCGGTAATGATATATTGGCGGCCAATATTTTAGCATTTACCACCGTGGTGGCAATGTTTGGTATGGCGATTGGTGCGGCGATATTACGCGGATTAGGGTGGATATAGCATCGATAATAATGTTAGGTATATGAGAAATGCTTTCGCTTTTAATAAAAATAAAAACAGTCGTTATAAAAAAGTCCCCTTTTTAAATTAGAAAAGGGGACTTTTAAGATTTATTGTCGTTATCTCACATTGTCTTTATCATGATTATTCACGCGGCGATGTTTGCGTTTAGGGCTAACACGATACGTCAAATAACCGCCAATAATCAAGACCACAATAAAAGCGACGATGTATAAAAATATTGATGAGCCGATAAAGGCAGAAGGTTCCATGACCATAATCTCCTTAAGGTTTATCAATAATTATGCAAGCGGCGCGGGTTATTGTAAAGTAAACAAGTTTAACTCAGATGTAAGTTCCAGTGAACGCAGACGTGCTGCCTGGTCATAAACATTGGCGGTGACAATTAGCTCATCTGGTTGATACTTTGCGATAAATTCTGCCAGTTTTGGTTTGACCGTTTCGACAGAACCAACAAATGACACCGATAAAGCGTTGTCTACCATCATTTTTTCCGCAGGGCTCCAGATGCTGTCCATATCATGAGTTGGCATAGGCATTTGTCCACGCTCACCGCGGCGCAAGCGGACAAAGCTTTGCTGCGCTGAGGTAAAGTGATAATGCGCCGTTGCGTCGTCGTCAGCCAGTAGCAGGTTAGCCGCCAGCATTACATAAGGCTTATCTAGATGCGCTGATGGTTTAAACTGTTCGCGATAGGCATTAATCGCTTGTGCCATCATCTGCGGCGCAAAATGCGAGGCAAACACATAGGGTAGGCCTAAATGCGCTGCTAGAGTGGCGCCAAAAAGAGACGAGCCCAGTATCCAAATAGGAATATTAGATTTCGCCCCTGGGAATGATTGCACAGGACTGTCATCGGTGCCATCACCTAAGAAATACATGAGCTCTTGGACGTCTTGCGGGAAACGATCGGCATCTTGCATTTGACGGCGCAGCGCCTGAAATGTTGCACCATCGGTACCTGGCGCGCGGCCTAAACCTAAATCGATACGGTCACCGTATAACGCCTGTAAGGTACCAAACTGCTCAGCAATGATAAGCGGTGCATGGTTGGGCAGCATGACGCCACCAGCCCCGATGCGTATGCGCTTGGTTTGGCTACCGATGTGCGATAACAGCACCGACGTCGCCGCACTAGCGATACCCGGCATATTGTGATGCTCGGCCATCCAATAGCGGTTGAAGCCATATTTTTCTGCTTGCTGCGCGATAGCAACGGTTTGGGCAATGCCTTCAGCAATGGTTTTGCCTTCGGGAACGGGTGCTAAGTCTAAAAATGATAATGGAATTGTGTTGCTCATGATTCACCTATTTTTATGCGGTCGCCTTGCAACGACGTTTTTATAGTTAGTTTTTAAATATCAGGAATAAAAAGCAGGCTGATGATTCAATAGCTCATATGATGGGGCAGTTATAGAGAATATAAAGGTCAGCCCTTAAAATAATAACAAATCGTAATAATTCGCAGCATGTATAAGAGCAAAAAAACACCGCTATCTATTGAGAACGGTGCCATTTGTATTTATCAAAGAAATCATGATTAAGCAGAATGCTTGAAGTTATTATTCATTGCCTAAGTGCTGAGTTTTAAAAAGCTACTCACTACATTCAAAGCTACTGACTAAATTGCTTTTGGCATAGTTCCATAAAGGCGCGTCCGTATTGACGGATTTCTGCATCATCACGTACCGCCATCCAACTGGTAAAACGTCCAAAATGATCGACAGGAATGGCGGTTAAATTATGATAATGGCTTGGCTCAAATGCCATTTCAGCGATAATACCAATGCCCAATCCTAATCCAACATAAGTGCTAATCACGTCGGCATCAAGAGCTGCGAGTACAATATCAGGCTCAAGTCCTGCGTCGCTAAAGGTTTTGTCAATCGCGCCGCGTCCCGTAAAGCCGCCGTGATAAGTGACAATCGGGTAGCTGGCAAGGGTTGGCAAATCAATCGATTCTAAACCCGCCAGCTCATGGTCGCTCGGTACAATAACCCGATGCGTCCAGTCGTAATAACGGTAGCAGCGTAGATAATCATTGTGCAACAAGGATTCGGTCGCAATGCCAATATCTGCCTGCCCACGAATAACCATCTGCGCGATGGTTTCGGGATCTGCTTGTTGCAGGATTAAATTGACCTTGGGAAAACGATCTTTAAATTCTTTGACCACTCTTGGCAATACATAACGCGCTTGCGTATGGGTGGTCGCAATGGTCAGTGTGCCAATATTGGGGTTATTAAAATCCAAACTGAGGTTTTCAATGGTCCGGATTTCAGCAAAGATAGATTCGATATGCGGCATCAGCGCTGTACCCATGGTCGTCAGTCCTGTTAGACGTTTGCCTTGGCGCACGAACACTTCGGTTTTAAGCTGGTTCTCAAGTGCCGCGATATGCTTTGATAGACTCGATTGACTGGTATGCAGCACGGTGGCCGCTTGACTTAAATTATAGCCATTGATTACCGTATGCCACACTGTTTCCAACTGTTTGAGCTGGATTTGTAGATGCCGCTGATTGACCACTACGTCGATTGCCATCATTTAACCCTATGTATAAATATACAAACCTCGTCTGTATATAAAAATAAAAAACTACAAGCATTCAATAAGTCGCTAGTGTAAATCAAAGTTATTATTCTCGTATATAATAAATGGCTATGAATTTATACTAATTTGGAATATATAGTAATTTATTTTTCTTAAATTGACAATAGGTGTTTAAAGCAATAGACAACGAAAGAAAGATTGTTTTAATGTTTGGGTGAGCTACTGATACACGACGTTACCGTATTGAAATAAACGGTGTTGCCAAATGCTATGGTTATTAAGTTAATGCAAAAACATCTAGTCAAGGTTAGCGTTCTCAAGTACCATAATTCAATTTTGTGCTAACGATGGTTTTTATACAATGCTGAGCAATTTTTATCGATCTTTTTTATCCGTATTACTGAGAAATGATTGATAAAAATTGTGCGCAGTTGTGTTTTTTATCTCAATTTTTGGTGAGTGATTATGTCTGCTGTCCAACCTGTAACGCCTGAACAACCGATTGCCAAAAAATCATGGGCAGAAGCCGCCAAGGCTTATCTAGATTCGCGCGTTATTATCATGCTGTTTTTAGGGTTTTCGGCCGGTATTCCCATTTTGCTTATTTTTTCCAGTCTGTCGTTATGGTTAAGAGAAGCAGGCATTGACCGCGGTGTCGTCACCATGTTCAGCTGGGCAGCATTGGGATATTCCTTTAAGTTTATTTGGGCGCCATTAATCGACGCGCTGCCGGTCCCTTTTTTGACCAAATGGTTGGGTCGTCGCCGTAGCTGGATGGTGGTATCGCAGATGCTGATTGTATTGGCCATTTTTTTGATGGCGACGGTCAACCCTATCAGCGAAGACGTGTTGGTTTATATGGCGGGCGCGGCGGTTTTGTTGGGCTTTTCTTCTGCTACCCAAGATATCGTTATTGATGCTTACCGCATTGAGCTGGCACCGCCATCGATGCAGTCTATTTTGTCCTCTATTTATGTGTCAGGTTACCGCATTGGTATGATTGTCGCTGGGGCAGGCGCGCTGTATTTAGCAGATTATTTTGGTTCAACGGAAAGCTTTTATAGTTATGAAGCGTGGCGCAATACCTATTATATTATGGCTGGAGTCATGACTTTAGGTATATTGACCACCTTTGCCAGCTATGAGCCAACCGCTGAGATTTTGCAAAATAATAAACAAAGAAATAACCTCAAAGTTTTCTTAATTTACTCAGCGTTACTATTAATACCGGCGTTGTTGTTTAGCGCCATATATCTTGTCAATATTCTGATTAATAAAGTTTTTGATAGTAGCATTGCGCTGATACCGCTGATAGCAATGCCGAGCATTAAGTTCTACTTTTTAGCATTGGTTGCTTGTGCGCCATTGCTGCTGCTTTATTTTATGATTAATCAACCTAAAATTATTAATAAAGCGCCATTGGTGGCAGAAACCCGCGAAGACTATGTCAGATTGGTTTTATTGTTTGTGTTTGCCGTCGTCGCATTTATCGCCGCCTATGTTTTGATAGGACAAGGATTGCCTGAGTTTGAAGGCGTGTTTGTCAGCTTTATCAGTGAGACGCTGCATTTGCTAACAAGCTTAGCCGTAGCGCTGGCAGCGGGTTATGCCTTGGTAAAAGTTGGTTTGGTCAAAAAAGAAATTGCGATGGCGACGTGGATTGAGCCTATCTTAGATTTCTTTAGACGCTATGGTAAAAAGGCGTTATTGTTATTGGCCTTGATTGGTTTGTACCGTATCTCAGATATCGTGGCAGGGGTGATATCAAACGTCTTTTATCAAGACATGGGCTTTAGTAAAACCGATATTGCCAATGCGGTCAAACTGGTTGGCGTCATTATGGCGATCGCTGGTGGTTTTTTAGGCGGACTATTGGCGCAGCGTTTTCGTATCATGCATGCGATGATGATTGGCGCCATTCTCGCTTGTGCGACCAATTTGTTATTTGTGGTGCTGACTTACAATCCTGGCAGCTTGCCTATTATGTATATGGCGGTGATTTTTGATAACTTAGCCGCTGGTCTTGCTAGCGCGGTATTTATTGCTTTCTTATCGGCATTGACCTCTATACGTTTTACCGCGGTACAATACGCTATTTTTTCTTCATTGATGACTTTGATACCTAAAGTCATGGGTGGCTATTCGGGCTCTATCGTTGATAGCATGGGCTATCCGTTCTTCTTTATTTTTACCTTTGCGATTGGTATTCCAATTTTAGCGCTGATTTACTTTGTTGATAAATATATCGTTATTGGTGATAACGACGATATTTATGGCGATAGCGATGGTGAAGGCGGCAGCGGTATTGGCGATAAGTTAACCAAAGCCAATCCAAACCTAACGGATACCAAAGAGCCGCCCCGCGCTTCAGAGTAGTTAATGCATGACATATAGCCAGTTCAACAGGCTTATTTAGTAAACAGTAATTTTACGAGTTATCTATGACAGCAGTTACCATTGGGCAAATAAAACAAAAAATTCAGCAATTGACGAATGCAGCTGCAAGCAGTCATTTGCCCTCGTTTTGGCTCACGGATTGGCTGTTGTTTGTCATTGAGCAGCCAAGCTCTTTTTTAATCACGGATGAAAACTATCAACTGACCGATAGCGAGCTTACGCAATTTTATGCGGGTGTGACTAAGATGCAGCAGGGCACGCCCTTGGCGTATTTAACGGGACAGCAAGAATTTTGGTCGCTGAATTTTACAGTCAATGAGCATACATTGATACCGAGACCCGATACTGAGGTACTGATTGAACAAGTTTTAGCTTGGATAAACTCTCAACCAAACCGCAACGATGACGATAATAAACCAAAGCGCCTCTTAGATTTGGGCACTGGCTCAGGCTGTATAGCGATTAGCCTCGCGCATGAGTTAAATAAGCGTCAGCCAAACAATAAGGCTGAGAGATGGCAAGTGGTTGCCGTTGATTTATCGCTAGAGGCGTTAAAAGTGGCTAGGCATAATGCAATGGTAAATGAGGTGGCTGCTGATATTAAGTTTATCCAAAGCAGTTGGTATGAGGCGCTGTCTGTTCAGGATGAGCCATTATTTGATGTGATTGTATCCAACCCGCCGTATATCGATGAAGAAGATGAGCATTTAGCAAGACTGGTCGCCGAGCCGATTAGCGCCTTAAGCGCCCCCAATCATGGACTTGCCGATATAGCGCTTATTGTTAAGCAGGCACCGCAATATTTGAATGCAGCTGGGCTTTTAGCAATTGAGCATGGTTTTGATCAAGGTGCGAAAGTTAGTCAGCTATTTTTGGACAATCGCTTTGAGTCTGTTCATACTGTGCAAGACTTTGGCGGTAATGACAGGGTGACTTTAGGTCAGCTGTTATAATTGGTTTTTAAGAGTAAGTTTTTAAAGGTGAGTCTTTAAGAATAGGTTTTCAATAATAGATATTTTGCTTATAACTTGTGGTAAAAAATAGTGGTAGAAAGTATGACGCACTCCAAAGAAACAGGGCAGCTAACAGATGCAGAACTGCTGCGTTATGCGCGGCAGATTTTGCTTGATGGCTGGGATATCGATGCGCAGCTACGTTTGAAAGCCTCGCGAGTCGTGATGATTGGGGCGGGCGGTCTCGGTTGTCCTGCTTCTGAGATGTTAGTGCGGGCAGGGCTTGGGCAAGTGCAGCTGATTGATGATGATGTGATTGAAGCCAGTAATCTACAACGCCAAACGCTATTTTTACCTGAAGATATCGGCAAACCTAAGGCGCTCACGGCAGCTCATATGCTGACCAAAATTAACCCTTTGGTTAGGGCGCGTGGGACAGTGGCCAGATTGAGTGAAGACAATGCTTATGAGCTGCTTGAGATGGCATCTGGTAAGCCTGACTTACTTTTAGACTGCACGGATAATTTTGCCACTCGCGATATCATCAACCGCATTAGTGTGCGTTACCAGATTCCGTTATTATCCGCCTCAGCGATAGCCATGCAAGGACAATTGGCACTATATGAGCCACACTTAAATACCGGCTGCTATCATTGCGTCTTTGGTTCGGTAACAGACGATGCGGCAGCGGATGAACGTACTTGTGCCAATTCAGGGGTACTCGCCACCACGCCCGCTATTATGGGTAACTTGCAAGCCAATGCAGCGCTACAATATCTAGGATTAACCAAAAATCCACTGACAAATAAGCTGTTAATATGGGATGGTAGCCAGATGCAGCAACGACTGATGGGCTATCGCAAAGATGTGCATTGTCCGATTTGTGCCAAACATTAGCAAATTGCTCAAGCTTTTTAACTCTTCCTATCCTCATAACCTCCTTTTTATTACCATAGTTGTTTTTTTATGAAAATTCATCGTCCGCATTTATTAAAGCATACCTTTAATGTCGTTAATCGTGTGCGCCAAACCGCAAGCGTTGCTGGTTTGTCTGCATTGAGAGTTGCAAAGGGTGAAAAACCTGATGCGATGCTGTTAAAAGAAACCTTTGAGCAATTGGGCACGACTTATATAAAAATCGGGCAGTTTATTGCCAGTACGCCGTCATTATTTCCACGTGAATATGTAGAGGCGTTTCAGAGCTGTTTGGATCAAACGACGCCATTATCCTACACTTATATCGAACAGGTATTAAAAGAAGAGCTGGCCGCCACTGGCCTGACGCTTGAAAAGATTTTTGCTTATATCGACGAAAAACCACTCGCTTCAGCGTCTATTGCCCAAGTGCATGCGGCGCGATTGCATAATGGTGATGAAGTGGTATTAAAGGTACAAAAACCGGGGGTTGAAACCATTATGCAAACCGATTTGGGCGTCTTACATGGCGTGACTAAATTGGTTGAGCTACTAATGCCTTCGATGCGCTTTGCCAGTATTGCGCCAATTATCGATGAGATTCGTCTGCGGATGCTTGCCGAAACCGATTTTATCGCTGAGGCGCAAAATATCCGTGATTTTCAGCAGTTTTTAGCGATATCAGGAAATACACGCGTCGTTGCGCCAACTGTCTATGAGGAGCTGACCACCAAGCGCGTGCTGACTATGAGCCGCTTATACGGCGTTTCTATGGTAGATGAAGCCGCCATGCGTCAGTATAGTAATGATCCGGCACAAGTGATGGCAGATACCCTTAATACTTGGTTTGCCAGTCTCATGCTATGTAATAGTTTCCATGCGGATTTGCACGCAGGTAACTTGATGCTATTAACCGATGGGCGTATTGGTTTCTTGGACTTCGGTATCGTTGGTAAATTAAAAGCGGAAAGCTGGCGCGCCTGTATGGGTATGATGCAGGCAATGCAAGACAGTGATTATCAAGCCATGGCGCGCCATATGATTGATATGGAGATGACCCATGGCGGCAATCAAGTTGAGGTCGCGGCATTGGGCAATGATTTGCAGCGTATGATGAAAACCATTATGGCAGAAGACAAAGCCTTTACCAGCGGTGTGCCTTTTAATAGTAAAGAGCAAGCCGATGAATTAAATAAAATGATGTTGGAGATTGTCGAGGTCGGCAAGCGTCATGGCATTCATTTCCCACGTGACTTTGCATTATTGACCAAGCAGATGCTCTATTTTGATCGCTTTATGCGCACGCTTGCCCCTGATATGGATATGTTTAGCGATCAGCGCGTGCAAATGCTGGGACAAACAGCAGCAGATGAACAAGCAAGCAATCCAATTCGCAATATTTCTTAATAGTAAGCGCGTGATAGCAGTAAGTGTTGTATTGAGACGTTTTTCTATTTTTAATTGGTTAGGTATGGCTTTTTTTAACACAAAGGATTGTGGGCGTTTTGCCACAAAATGGCTCTGTCATGATGACTGCTCTTAAAAGCCGTGCTGCTACTATTATTACCCATCAAACGGCGATTGCTTGCATAGGGTTGTATTGTCTGGCAGTAGTGATGGGGTTTGGGCGCTTTTTATTTACCGCCACCTTACCTGATATCATGACGCAATTATCGTTATCGACGGTCATTGCAGGTTGGCTGGCTTCGGTCAATTATAGTGGTTATTTTATTGGGGCGCTGATTGCGATGTTTGTGCCTCAGCGTTTGACATGGCAAATGCTCATAACATGGACAGCCGTCAGCATCGTGACCACCATGCTATTGGTGGTGCCAAATCTGTCATTAAATAGCTGGTATGTCATTCGGCTACTATCGGGTATCGCCAGCGGGGTGGCCATGATTTTAAGCTCATCGCTGGTGATTCAAAGCTTTAGTGATGAGCGCCGCTCGGTACTTTCAGCCTTACATTATGCAGGGATTGGCGTCGGTATCAGTGCCTCTGCCGTCTTGACTTGGTGGCTATTAACGCTCGGTTATCATTTTGATATCATTTGGCTGGTAGCAGGAATTATCAGTCTGCCGTTATTATGGCTACTTTATGCTATCAGACCGCAAAGCTTGATTTCGTCCGCTTCACACTCATCTAAATCCACGTCTTCTAATTTACAATCCTTTCAGCAAAAGGCTCTCAAATCGAAGCCTGCCGAATTAAACCATAACAATCAACGCCTATCTGTACCGCAAGCTTATCGTAATTTTAAACGTTCGTTATATGAAGCGGCCGCTGGTCATAGCAAGGCGATTGCATTACTGTCGGCAAGTTATGTGCTGGCGGGGTTTGGTTATATTACGTCGGCGACTTTTTTGCCAGTCATGGCAACGCAGCGCCTGACGGCACAAAGCTATGCAGGGCTACTGATTTGGCTAGTGGTTGGTATCTTTGCCATGTTGTCAAACCCTATTTGGGGCGCGCTTGCCAAGCGTATTGGCGAAAGTAAAACCTTGATGGGGTTGACGTTATTGCAAGCATTTGGCATGTGTTTGCCGCTATGGTTTAATGGCGCCGTTGGCTTGTACGGTAATGCGGTGATTTTAGGTTTGACCTTTGTCGGTATGGTGTCAATGACGCTTAATTTGATTAAAAATATCAATCCCGCCTACTCAAATTTGTTGATTGGACTGGCAACTTTGGCTTATGCCATTGGGCAGTTCATAGGGCCGCTGGTCACGGTAGCGCTGGCAGGGAAACAGGATAATTTTAACGCGGGTTTGTTGGTCGCGGCTAGCGGTTTATTATTAGGGTTGGTTTTAGTCTTCTTTTTTCAGCGTCAAACACAGCGGCAGTCTCAGTCCTCATTTAATTGATAATTAGAGTTAATGAAAGGAAACAGCCACATTAACCGTCAAACTAAACCACGCTACGGCTAAAGACTTCTCGTAGCTCAAAACTGGTATGCACTTGAGCGACGCCTTCGATACGATTGAGCCTATGCAATAAAAATTCTTCATAATGTGCCATATCACGCACCCGTACTTTGATTAAGTAGTCTTCAGTGCGACCGGTGACGATACTACAGCTCACCACTTCCTCAAAACTTTGGATTTTCTCTTCAAAAAGCTCAAAGCGATCTGCAGTATGGCGATCCATACTAATCGCAATAAAAACGGCTAAAGGATAGCCAAGCTTTTGCGCATCGGTCTGGGTATGGTAGCCGGTGATAATACCTGCTTCTTCCAAGCGTTTGATACGGCGCGCGCAAGGGGTCGCTGATAAGTTAACCCTTTCGGCAAGCTCGGTAATACTCATACGTGCTTGGGTTTGTAGTAAGCGTAATAACTGTTTGTCGGTAGCATCAATATCTATAGGTAAAACACTGTTCGTATGATTATTTAACATCGAATATCGTCTATCTAGTGAAATAATCTAATTATAGGTGAGATAGTGGTTTATTTCACTAAAATATTATAAATAGTAGCTAAATAAAGCTGATTTCTAGTACAAAAACTTTGTTATTATAATGGCATAAACTTTTATTATCTCGTATGATAAAGAGTGCTTGGTCATTAGTTGCCCAGTTAAAATCTATACTTCAACTCAGCTCTTTATGTTATCTAAGGATTGATTATGCCTAATCAAGCAACACGCAATGCAGACCGCGCGCCTGCAAAAGTCACCCCAAAAAATGCCGCTTTTGATTTCCGTAAATATCGTCCATTTGCGTTTGCTCCTGTGCTAGCAGATCGTACATGGCCGAGCAAGACGATTGGGAAATCACCAATTTGGGCAAGCGTGGACCTGCGTGATGGCAATCAGGCGCTGATTGATCCGATGACCATTGAACAAAAAATGCGCTTTTTTAAAACCTTGGTCGATGTGGGTTTTAAAGAGATTGAAATTGGTTTTCCGTCGGCGGCGCAAGTTGAGTTTGATTTTGCACGTAAACTCATTGAAGAAAACCATGTGCCTGCTGATGTCACTTTGCAAGTATTGGTGCAGGCGCGTGAGCATTTGATTGCCCGTACTTTTGAGTCATTAAAAGGCGCGAAGCGTGCCATCGTTCACGTCTATAACTCAACCAGTCGTGTACAACGTGAAAAAGTATATGCTAAGGATAAAGTAGAAATTAAAGAAATAGCCATTGCTGGCGCTAATTTATTGGTCGAATACGCAGCTAAATACCCTGAAACAGAATGGGTATTTCAGTATTCGCCTGAAAGCTTTAGCCAAACGGAAACTGAATATGCGGTCGAAGTCTGTGACGCAGTTTGTGAGGTTTGGCAGCCTGAAAACGGCCAAGAAGTGATTTTAAACTTGCCAGCGACGGTTGAAGCATCAACGCCAAATGTATTTGCCGACCAAGTTGAGTATTTTTGTCGTCATATTGCCAAGCGTGAGCATGTCACCGTAAGCTTACATACGCATAACGACCGTGGCTGTGCGGTAGCGGCTGCCGAGCTTGGCGTGCTTGCTGGTGCCGATCGTATCGAGGGCACTTTGCTTGGCAATGGCGAGCGTACGGGTAATATGGATATCATGGTGATGGCGATGAACTTGTTTAGTCAAGGCATCGACCCCGAGCTTGATTTTAGTAATATGAGTGAGATTGTACAAGTGGTAAGCGAGTGTAATAACTTGCCGCTACATCCGCGCCATCCGTACGTTGGTGAGCTTGTGTTTACCGCCTTTAGTGGCTCACATCAAGATGCCATCAAAAAATCTCTTGATTACAATGAAAAACACCAAGATGAAACCGATAACGTCTGGGACGTTGCTTATTTGCCGATTGATCCGGCGCACATCGGTCGCAGCTATCAAGATGTGGTCCGTATCAATAGCCAATCTGGTAAAGGCGGCGTTGCTTATATCTTGCAGCGCAATTATGGCTTTAATTTGCCGCGCTGGATGCAAATTGACTTTAGCGGCGTGGTCCAAAAACAAGCGGAAAGCGCTGCTCGTGAATTGCAAAACGATGAAATTTTAAAAACCTTTGAAGAGACATATCTACAGCAAGGCAGCTTCGAGCTTTTAGATTATAGTGTCAATAATAAAGGCGGCGAGGTTTACTTTAACGGTCAAGTGCAGATGAATGGCGACACCATTACTATTGACGGAACCGGTAATGGTCCATTGTCATCGTTTATTGATGGCCTTGCGCAGCACACAGGTAAATCTATCCATGTTATCAACTACGCTGAGCACGCGATTAATCCGCAGCATAATAGCGGTGATGGTATCGATGATGATACCAACAATGACAATAAAACCAACGCCAATGCCGCAGCTTACATTCAGCTAAATGTTGACGGTGATGTTTACTCAGGCATCGGCACTTGTAGTAGCACGGTATCAGCGATGCTGAAAGGCGCATTGTCCGCCTTTGCTCAAGCGGCTAGCCCAGTTGCTGCTTAATATCGCCTTTAGCCGATAATGAAATAGTTCGATTTACGATGTTAGTTTATAACGCCATGGCTTTTGCAAATTAGCCATGGCGTTATTTTTGTGTATATACACTTAATATTTGGTAGGTGAGTTTTAAAAACAATATTGGGCATGAGTTTATTGATGAAGGTTTACGTTGAGGTCAGGGTTGGTCAAAGTCGTACGACTAATAGCATAATGTTACTTGTGTTTTTGGTGTCTAAGACTTACGCTAATGTACGTCTTATTTATTATTATAATATTAAAAAAGGTTAATTATGGAACCTATATCTTTTGCTTCATTTTCATTGGCCTCTATTTTAGCGTCACTGCCAGTGAACGGTGAAGCGGTTAGCAAACCTACCGTTACCACCCATATCAGTCCCGCTATCGCCGGACAGTGGGAGATAGATTTAGACAGTGGCATCACGATGACCAAAGATGCGCAAGCTAAGCAAGCGGCGTCAAAGATGGAGCTGGGCAAAATTGATGAACCAAAAGTAGGCACTGGCGCTGAGGGTGGCGTGTTGACCCAAAATGAAAAGCGTATCGTCAAGGTGCAGCCAACTAGCAGTAAAAACCTGTTAACCGCTAAGTCTACTCAATGTCGAGAGATTTATAATTTTGCGGCCGATAATGAGATGTGGGCAGTTAGTGGTAAAGAGTGGACCTACGGGCGCTACTTAGTCACCCATCGTGATGAAGGCTTACCTATTATTGCGCTAAAAACGGTTTATGATAATAACGAAGTCGATTGCTCGGGCAATCAGGTAGATCAAACTGGCGAGGCATTAATAGCGTTTTTGAACCATGAAGGCAATAAAATGCAGTGGTGCGCCGATCCTGAGGGTACAGAATGCTTTATGAATTTCACCAGAATATTACCTTAGCGTTATTTATAAAATTTAAGCAGCACTTTATAAAATTTAGACATATAAAAAAACCGCTATCTTTTAGGTAGCGGTTTTTTTTAATTTCTGCTTAAACAAAAAGACTAAGACTAACTAAGAAGCAGAATCAGCTTTATCCTTATTAGATGTTAATAATTCTCTTTCTAGGTAGTGAATGTTTTGCGCTTCATTAACAAATTTATCATCCGCTAAAATAACATCACGATGCAAGGATATATTGGTTTTGATACCTTCAATCACCAATTCGTCAAGCGCATGCAGGGTTTTAGATATCGCTTGCTGACGTGTTTGACCGTGACAGATCAGCTTGCCAATCAAGGAATCATAATAGCTTGGAATCTCATAACTTGGGTAGAGGTGCGAGTCAAAACGCACGCCCGCGCCACTTGGGGCAAACAACTGATTGACCGTACCTGGGCAAGGCATAAAGGTCGCTGGATCTTCGGCATTGATACGACACTCTATGGCGTGGCCTTGAATTTCAATCTCGCTCTGACGATACGATAAACCGTAGCCAGCCGCGATTTTAAGCTGTTCAACGACGACATCGATACCGGTAATCATCTCAGTGACTGGATGTTCAACCTGCACGCGGGTATTCATCTCAATAAAAAAGTATTCATTATTTTCAAATAAAAACTCAAACGTACCCGCGCCGCGATATTTGACCAGCTCGCAAGCTTTGACGCAAGCATCTAAAATGGGCTGACGCACATCGTCAGGGATATCTGGGGCAGGTGCTTCTTCTAAGACTTTTTGGTGACGACGTTGTAATGAACAATCGCGGTCATACAGATGAATGGCATTGCCATTACCATCGCCCAGTACCTGTACTTCTACGTGGCGCGGATTTTGGAGATAACGCTCCATATAAACGGTATCATCACCAAACCACAGTTCAGCCTCTTGTTTGGCAGCTTGTACTTGGCCGATAAGCTCATCAAAACGTTCAACAACGCGCATACCGCGGCCACCGCCACCAGAAGCAGCTTTAATCAAAAGCGGAAAGCCGATATTGCGCGCTTGCTCTTCAGCGTTATGCAAAGTGACGGCACCCACTGAACCAGGAACTGTTGGTACGCCTGCTTTTTTCATGGCATTAATGGCTGATACTTTATTGCCCATTAAGCGAATGTGGTCAGCATTGGGGCCGACAAAGGTCAAACCAGCTTCTTCAACGCGTTCAGCAAACTCAGCATTTTCTGCCAAAAAACCATAACCAGGGTGAATGGCATCAGCGCCAGTGATTTCAGCGGCGGTCAAAATGGTGCTAATATCGAGATAGCTTTGGTTGGCATTGGGTTTGCCAATACAGATTGCTTCATCAACAAAGCGTAGGTGCATTAAATTGGCATCCGCCGTTGAATAGACGCCGACGGTTTCTATGCCAAGCGCCTTGCAAGCTCGAACGATACGTAGGGCAATCTCACCTCTATTGGCGATGAGCAGTTTTTTTATCATGGGGTCATCCTTGTCGAAGCGGCAGTCATTGATAGCCTCGCTATTTTGGACATCGTAACAGCAAACGGCGCTAAATCAAATTTAGACAAATTGAGCGCTGATGTCGATGAATAATAACGAGGTCTCAATCATTACAAAGTAAAGGTTGGTAGATAGTGTTACGCTTTATAGCGTATGACTGGCTGACCAAACTGTACCACTTCAGAATTATCCACTAAGATTTCATCAATGACGCCGCTTTGAGTCGCTTCGAGAGGATTCATGATTTTCATGGCTTCGATGATACCAAGCGTATCGCCTGCTTGCACTTTTTGACCGACCTTTACAAATGGCGGGTCATTAGGACTTGGGGCTGAATAATAAACACCCACCATCGGCGAGGTTTCAACGCTGCCAGCTTTGACAGCGGCTTTTGCGGCGGCAGCGACAGGTGCAGCACCTGCGGCAGGCGCAGCCATCATCGTCGGTGCTGGCGCATCATAGTGACGAGTTAGACTGATGTGTTCGTCATCTGAGCTGATTTCTAAATTAACCAGTTCACTTTCTTCCATGAGTGCGATCAGGGTGCGTATTTTTTCAATATCCATAATTTTAATTTTGCCTTGTACTAATTTCTAGAAAAAATAGTGTAACTAAATATTGTATTGGTAATTGCTAATGATACCTATATTCACGCCAATGAGCAATCAATGTACAGTTGTTAACTGAGTTTTTTTACATATTATGACGTAAGCGTGCTTAAGCGTAAGAAATATTCAATGATTTATCATAGTCGATGTCACAAGGTAGCGCCAGTCATGGTTACTAGACGCTACGTTTGAACCAAGCGACCGCATCAAGCCCATAATGTTGTCAAGCGTTTTTGCTGATAGCGCAGACGCAGACTTAATAATATAGACGATAAGAATAACCCAGTGATGAGAGCCATCCAAAAACCCTGTGCGCCAACGTCGGTAAAGCGCACGAGATAAACGCCAAGTGGTAAAGCAACCAGCCAATAACAAAATAGCGTCACCCACATCGGCACAGTGGTATCTTGCATACCGCGTAATATACCAGCGACATTGACTTGCCAGCCATCAAATAATTGATAAGCGAGGGCAAAAATGAGTAAGTGCATGGCTTGCGCGCGTACCACAGGATTATCGGTGAATGCCGCCGCCAATTGCGGCCTAAATAACCAAACGCCGAGCATAGACGTCAGCGCAATGATAACCGTCCATACAAGCCCTGTAGTTAACACTTGACGCAGCGCCATCAGATTTTTTTCACCAAAGCGGTTAGAAATCATAATGGTTAGCGCCATCGCAACTGATATGGGAATCATAAACAGCTGCGAGGTCACCGAAAGTGCCACTTGATGCGAAGCGGTCGCAATCTCACCGAGCGGACTGATAACTAGCGCCCCTAAACTAAATAAGCTGGCTTCAAAAAAGATAGAAATACCAATCGGAATGCCAAGTTTTAATAGTTTTTTAATTTGCGTGCGGTTAGGGCTGGCAAAAGCATAAAAGAAGCGCGTACTGGCAAACTGTTGACGCTTGGTAAAGCTGGTATATGTCGCTAGTAATAGGACATTAATCCAAAGTACGATGGCCGTTGCTACCCCGCAACCAGCGCCGCCCATTTCGGGCATACCAAATAAACCGTGGATAAAAATATAGTTAAGCGGAATATCGGCAAGCAGCCCGATGATACTAATAACCGTCACCGGCTCAGGTCGGCCGAGCGCCTCACAATAACTGCGCAGCACGGCATAGACCGCGATTGCCGGAAAACCGAACGATACCCCATGTAAATATTGCGCAGCGATGGGTTGGATGTTTTCAGGTACGCCCATCACCCCAAGTATATTGGGCGCTAGATTGACAATGATGAAGCCGAGAATACCAATGACGCCGGCCGTCCATAACGATTGCTGGGTAATATGCGGCACTTGGCTATGATTGTTTTGGCCGATGGCTTCGCCGATAAGCGGCGTGGTGGCAATCAAAATACCGGTCGCCAATAAAAACAGTGGTAGCCAAATACCGGAGCCGACGGCCACGGCTGCCAAATCAAGGGCGGAGACTTTACCGGCCATAATGGCATCGACGACACCAAGCGCTGCTTGGCAAAACTGGGTAATTAAGATGGGGAGGGCGAGTACGCCTAAGCGTAAGCTGTAACTTTTAAAATCTCTAAAGGACAATGGGAAAACCATAATGAGCAACTTTTTATTCTTTGCAGTAATTATTGTGGATGAGCAAATGCTGCCATCAACAAGTTAATAGCGAAACAGTGAAATAGGATTGGTGCGACGATAATACTCCGATAAATAATATGAGCAAGTCCATTTTTAATGATTATTAATAACGACATGCCGATAAAGTAAAAAATTAAACAGTTAAGACTAAAATGAAAAATGACCCGTCAATCCGTAAGTAGAATTGAGAGGTCAAGATAAGAAAGTTTTGTTAAATTCGCATTAGGATTGGTATTTTTAAAATTTTAATGATTTACCAGTCCTACGTTATGGTTAAATGGCGCTAGGCGAATTTGGCAACAGATTCAGCTCTTCTGCCATATCCATAATCGTGTTCCAATGCTTGGGTTCAAGCGGCAAAATGGTCAGCTGCTCACAGCCTTTTCTTAGCAATAAAGAATCCTCAAGCGCCGGCAAAAATTTAAGCTGCGCTAATGGCAGTATATCCGTAAAAGCCTGCTCAAAAGTCACATCTACCATGTACCAGCGCGGCTCATCTTCAGTTGCTTTAGGATCATAATGGCGATGTTCGGGGTGAAACTGGGTGGGGTCGGGATAACCAGCTTTACTGATAGTCACGATACCAGCGACGCCAGAAGGTTTGGCGCTAGAGTGATAAAAAAATGCTTTGTCATCAACTTTCATATCATCACGCATAAAGTTGCGGGCGCGATAATTACGTACCCCATCCCACATCTCCGTGCCTGCACGTTGTAAATCTTCTATATTAAAACAGCGAGGATTGGATTTGATAAGCCAATATGCCATGGTTTTTATCCTTGTAAAATTATTAATGTAACCATAATGGTTTCATAGTGATGGCTTTAAAAGCTGCCCACCATCTATTTTTATTCCATATTTATTTTCATTCTTTGTAGTCATCTAGCTTATCTAGCATTACCACTATCGGCCATTGCTATAAACGCCGATTGTTCCCAATACTTTTATGGCCAATTTATGCTGATTAGGCTTTTCTTTAGCGCGTCCAGCCGTTATCCTAGCGCTACTTTCTGCTGACGACCGCAGCTACTCCTTTATAGATAAGTCCGCTTATGTCAAATATCAAATCTTCTCATTTTTCGAATCATCTTGACGCTACTAATCGTAACGAAACAAGTGCGCTTATAGTGAAAGATATTCCGTTAGCACTTTATATCCATATTCCTTGGTGCGTGAAAAAATGCCCTTATTGTGATTTTAATTCGCATGAGCTGCCGATGGACAGTCAGCTATCTATGTACGATGAGTACGTCGATACGCTATTACTTGATGCAGCGTCACAGCAAACGTTGCCCCAAGGACGAGAAATCAGCTCAATATTTATCGGTGGCGGTACACCGTCGCTACTGCCCATTGCCCAGTATCAGCGTTTATTTAACGGTTTGCGTGAGATTTTTCAGTTTGCAGGTGACATTGAAGTGACGATGGAGGCCAATCCAGGCACCCTTGAGCATGCACCATTTGCACAGTATTTAGATGTAGGCATCAATCGTTTGTCGATTGGCGTACAAAGCTTTGCTTCTGGCAAGCTCACCACGCTGGGGCGTATTCACAATCCCGCCCAAGCATTATCAGCTATTAAAGCCGCTCGTCGCGCTGGATTTGAACGTGTCAACGTCGATTTGATGCATGGGCTACCGCAGCAAACGATGAGTGAAGCCCTGAACGACATTCAAATGGCGCATGAGGCAGGTGCTACACATATTTCTTGGTATCAGCTAACGATTGAGCCAAATACGGTGTTTTATCGCAATCAGCCGATTTTACCCGATGAAGATAGTTTGGCAGATATTGAGCAAGCGGGGCAGACATTGCTTGAGCATTTGGGCTATGACAACTATGAAGTGTCGGCCTGGGCAGGTGCGTCCGATAAACCTTGCCGTCACAACGTCAATTATTGGCAATTTGGTGATTATTTAGCGATTGGTGCTGGTGCGCACGGTAAAGTTACCATTGATGATAAATATGTAAATCAAACATTAATGGTTGATAAAGTGTCTGATGAGGTATTGAAAAAGGTATTAGCAGAGGCGGGTACTTATCGCTTTAGCAAATCACGTATGCCAAAAGACTATATAACTTTTGATATCGACACGATGAATAATATAAAAAAAGAGGGCGCGCCAAAAATGGTCGGTTGGCAGGCAATCGCGAGTGATGAGTTGGTCAGTGAGTTTATGCTCAATGCTCTACGCTTGCATGAAGGCGTGACATGGTCTTTGTTTGAAGCTCGAACAGGGCTGAGCTATGACAATATTGCTCTAGAAGTAAGTCAACTTATTAAACAAGGGCTTTTAGTAGATGATAATGAACACTTACAGCCAACGGCGTTGGGTAGAAGATATCTTAATCAGATCTTAAGAGTATTTTTATAAAGCGTGCAGACAAAAAAAGAAGCTTACCAAATGATAAGCTTCTTTAATATAAGCCTAAAAAGGCTTAGATTTTGTTTTGTACTTCTTGTGCAGTACCAGTTACAGCGCCACCGGCACTTGATACGTCTTGGCCTAGACCTTTAAAAGTGTTGCAACCAGTTAGTACAAACATAGCAGTCAAAGAAGCGATAACTAATTTTTTCATAATTTTTTCCTCAAAAAAGACAGGGTTTATAAGTAATAACAGTAAACTATAGCGTTTTGCTTAAGTTTCACTGAGGGGTTACAGGATACAAGGACAATGTTTTTAAATTATCTCGTTATCCATTAGGGTCATGATAATCAAAGTTAAAATCAGTGCCCAGTATCAAAATGTAATTATTGGCAGTAAACTGTAACTTTTGATTACGTCTGCCATATAAGTTTAGACAATACGCTTAAATCATTTACGGAGTTTGTATGACCATTCATATCGTGTTGGTAGCGCCAAAGATGCCTAGCAATACTGGCAATATTATACGCTTATGTGCCAATAGTGGGGCGCAGCTACATTTGGTTAGGCCGTTAGGGTTTGAGCTCAACGATAAGAAGCTACGCCGTGCAGGTCTCGATTATCATGAATACGCTCATCTGCAAGTACATGACGATTGGGCAATGACCAAGCAAGCGCTACAAGCGGCTGGTTGCGAGATTATCACCGCGCTGACGACTAAGCTGAGTAAACCGTTTTATGACTATGATTTTAGTGGACAAACGACTCAGCATTTAGACAGCAGTGCGTCTAATAGCCCATCATCACATCATGTGGCGCTGGTCTTTGGTTCTGAAACGGCAGGGCTGCCAGAGGATATCCGTACCGATATCGGCGCTGATAACTGGCTACGCTTACCAATGCTTGCGGATTCGCGCAGTTTAAATCTTTCTAATAGCGTGGCAATATGCTTGTATGAAGTTTGGCGACAGCAAGGATTTGACGGCGATGAAGGTCGCAGTATCGGTTACGACACCTTGACCGTTTATGACCCAAAATAGAGTAGAGATAGAGAAGCTAGCAGGGTGATTGGGTAAAAAGAGGTTAAAGAAAATCAGTCGTTTAATTTTCTTTAACCGCTTTTTTGCTACTTTTTTTATAAACCACGTGTTTTATAAACAATTTGGCGGTTTTGGCAAGCCAGCAAGACGATTGACATGACGGGCAACCAAACCCGTATTAAATAACTGCTGGAGCTTTTGATTGCTGATGTCATGCTCAGGCAAGGTTTGCTGTAGCCATTTAATCAGCGGGCGGGTCGCTGGCGCGTGATTAAATTTGGTAAAAAATGCGCGTACCTGCTGTAAGATGGCTAAATGTTCAGCATTTAAAGTTACATCTAGAGTATTCGCGAGCTGCTGCGCAATCGCAGGCGTCCAAACTGTATGGTCGCATAAATGCCCGTCTTGGTCTAAGTCCACTGCAGTCATCTTCTCAGCAGGTGTAATATCATCTTTAGGATTCATCATAGAGCAATTGTTACCACTTTATCAAAGGTAGCGCCATTCGCATAAGTATTTTGAGTTAAGGCGACCCATTCATCATCGCTCAAAACAGCCGTTAATTTGGCGGATAAATTGAGCTTTGCCGCCGTATTATCATTCAGCTGCGCTACGTCCTCAGCGAGAGCATAAATAGCCGCTACATCTTTTGTTTCAATGTACTCAAGGTCTTCCAAATAAGCATTAAACCAGTCAATAAAAGCGACCGTTGTGCCCAATAATATAATGCTATCACCCGCACGCCACGTCGATGTCATTTGTTCTGTGCTGCGTCTGAGCGTATCCATACTGCTATGTAATTGATATAAAGTTGCCATAATCGTGTCCGCTTACTTACTATATTTGTTGTCATATTAAAATAAATATTAACAATGTAAATTCGTCCTAGCCTAAAAAGTTGCTACTAAAAGACTAAGATCTGGTCAAATTCTTGCGAATTTACCACCTCTGGTATCAAGGTCAGCTGCGTCGCCAAATCTGCCGGTAACATGCCCGCAATCCAACCGCTAAACACATCGTCCGGTAACCAAGCGGCTGGCATATCATATAACTCAAGCGACTGAATCATGCCATGCAAACGTGATTCAGGCTGCATTAAAAAACCAAAGACCGGCGCATCCAAATACAGCTGCACCTCATGACCAAAAGTCGCTAAGGTTAAAGCCAGCGCGCAGCCTTCATAACTTACCATCTCGGTAGGCGTATGCAAGCGAATGAGTAATTTCATGATGTATTCCTAATCTGATTATCGCCAACCACTATTATTCATCTGGTTATTATTAAGTTGGCTGTTTTGACAGCGAGTTGTCATGTAAAACGCTGTTTAAAACTGGAGTAAACGACAGTTACCTTGCATCATCATCGCAAGCTCACTCAGTCCTACCAGCTTAAAACTAGCTGCCAGATTTTCGCTATCTAACTGATGGCGAGTGCTATTTTCGCTATCTGAAATACCGCGGCTAAGCGCCGTACTGACACAAACAGGCAGCGTCAACTGATATTGCTCAGCAAGCTTTTGCCACTCTTGAGTGATATTCATCTGGTCTGCTGACTGCCAGCGCAAGCGATTGGCGGTATTGGCGGCATCGGCATAGAAAAAAATATTCAATGGCGCAGGTACGTTTTCATTATTATCGCTGTTATCGGTCTCATCATTATTGTTCGTGTCATTATTATTTGTATCAGTGTTTGCTAGATAGGTACGCGCATAGCGTAGCGCAAGATATGCCAGCGGATGGCTGGGATCAGCAGTAATTAATAATAGCGGGGTTGTGGTCGTCATAATCGCGGTGTCACTTATGATGAATGAGAATAAAGAAAAAAGCACAGCGTCTCAAGATTTTTAAGACCCAAAGTGTTTAAAACTCAAGATTTCTAGGTTTAGGTTTTAAGTCCTTTTAAGTATTGGCTATTGTAGCATTATTCGCAAAACTTTCTTATGTTCGTCAGTTCTTAGTCAGTAAAGTGCTGTCAGTAGCATGGCTGAGGATTTATGCTACTATAAAAATCCTAAAATAAGATTGTTTATAGCCGCGTTAATATTGTAAAAATAATTTTTGCGATTGATGTGGTTTTTATAGCTTTATGCTGCAAGGAGTTGTCGTCGTTATGCTATCTACCATGCCTAGTAGTACAGGCTTTCAGCCTAGCCCAGAGCAGCTACAAGTGCTACAGACTGCCAGCGAGTTTGCTTATCAGGTTTGGAAAAGTCGAACGGGCGCTTGCCAGACGTTTTTGCGCAGTTATCCATTACAGAGCACGTTAACGCGCCAGCAAATTGATGATTTGATTCAAGATTATACCTTGGATGAGAATTATCAGCTCGCCAATGAAGACAAGGTAATGAGTGGTTTGCGGCATTTGCGTATGCTGCTAATGATGCGCTGGATTTGGCAAGATGCCTTGGCCATGATTGAGCTTGAGCAATTGACCGATGAGCTGTCTGAATTTGCCGATGGCTGCATTTTATTTGCCAAAGACTATACCTATCAGCAGCTGATTGCGCAATATGGGCAGCCGACCTTTATTAATGCGAAGGGGAATGTGCAAGTCGATGATATGGCGATTATGGCAATGGGTAAGCTTGGCGCGCATGAGCTCAATTTATCCAGTGATATCGACCTTATTTTTGTGCATCAGGCGCGCGGTGAAACAGACGGTGACAAAGCAAAAGGCACGCGCAGTATTGATAACAAGCGTTTTATGACCCGGCTTGGACAAGGTATTATTAGACTGCTCGATAATAATACCGCTGATGGTTTTGTGTTTAGGGTTGATATGCGTTTGCGTCCGTGGGGCGATGGCAGTGATTTGGCGATTCATTTATCCGCATTGCAGAAGTACTTTGCCCAGCATGGGCGGGCGTGGGAGCGTTTTGCTTGGCTCAAAGCCCGCGTGGTTGGACACATCGAGCAGCCGTTTTACGATGACATACAAGCGCTGATTAAGCCTTTTGTATTTCGTTATTACGTTGATTATAGTGCTTTTTCAGCCCTCAGAGAGATGAAGTCTCTGATTCAAAATCAAGTCGCTCAGCGCGAAGACTTAGACAATATCAAGCTTGGCGCGGGTGGTATCAGAGACATTGAGTTTATCGTTCAAGCCTTTCAACTGATTTATGGTGGTCGGCATCCGCAGTTACAGGTTAAGTCTTGTTTGGCAGCGATGCAGGCACTGTGTCAACTTGGGTATTTAGAAGAAACTACTTATCAAGAACTGCAGGCAGCTTATCGTTTTTTACGGCGCCTTGAACACGGTATTCAAGCGATTAACGATCAGCAAACGCAGCGCTTACCGCATGACCCAGAGTGGCAGCATAATTTGGCAATGACCCTTGGCTTTGATGATTGGGCTGGGTTATTAGCGACGCTGAATGATCACCGCTATCATGTCAATGTGCCGTTTGAGCGTATGGTTACTGAACGGCAGATACCGGATCAAGACGATGATGAGTTTGAGCCTGAACATCTAAACGAGCAGATTGCGCGCTTAAATGAGGTATTAACTGAAGAAAATCGCGAGCGTTTACAAGGTTTTTGGCAGTCAAAAATGGTCGCCAATTTGAGCGATGAAGCGCGTGAGCGTTTGGATGATGCGTATCCTGTGATTGTCCACGCGCTCCTTGTCCATGAAGAGCAGCAGCAACTTGCTAATATCGCTTTGCCGCGTTTAATAAATTTGCTAGAAGCCATTTGCCGCCGTTCTATTTATTTGGTGATGATTGCAGAAAACCCCAATGCCACCGTTGAGCTGATTCCGATGTTGTCGGCTAGCCCTTGGATTGCAAAAGAGTTGGCGCAGTATCCGGTACTTTTAGACACGTTTTTGCAGCAGCGCTATCGACATCTGCCAGACAAGCTTGAGCTGCGTGATATTTTGCGCCAGCAGTTGTTGCGCGTAGAGCCTAACGATGAAGAAGAATTGCTGAGCGTACTGCGATTGTTTAAAAAGAACCAAGTGCTCGCAGTGGCTGCCAGTGACGTGCTGGCAGAGCGCCCTATCATGAAAGTGTCAGACTCACTGACCTACATTGCTGCTGTGGTGTTAGAGGCGGCGCTGGAGCGTGCCTTTGCGGAAATCGTCAAACGTTATGGTTACCCAATTGGTCAAGATGGCGATCCGGTCACCGAAGCGGATTGCGGCTTTGCGATTATTGGTTATGGCAAGCTTGGCGGGCTTGAGTTATCCTATTCATCCGATTTAGACTTGGTGTTTTTGCATAAAATAAAAGAGCAGGGCATGACCACGGGTGAAAAATCGGTCAGTGGTATGAAGTTTGCCGCCCGTTTGGCGCAAAAGCTGATGACTTATCTGAATACCCAAACTCGTGATGGCCGTGCTTATGAAGTCGATATGCGCCTGCGTCCCTCGGGCAATGCGGGCATGATGGTGGTTTCTTGTCATGCGTTTGAAACCTATCAGCTTGAGAAGGCTTGGTCTTGGGAGCATCAAGCATTGGTACGGGCGCGAGCTATCTGCGGTGATAAGCGCGTGACCGCCCGTTTTTGTGACATTCGTCGTACCGTTTTGGCGCTACCGCGTACCATTGAGCAAGTCCGTATCGAAGTAACCAGTATGCGTATTAAAATGCAAAAGCATTTGGGCACCAGTCAGCACCAGCAGCAAGCGGGCAAGTTCCATCTTAAACAAGATGCGGGCGGTATTGTAGACATTGAGTTTCTCGCGCAGTTTGCGGTATTGGCTTATTCGCATGAACATCCAAGCTTGACCAAATGGAGTGATAACGTACGTATTTTTGAAGAAGTTGCCGCGCTTGGTATTTGGGAAGTAGAAGTTTGCCAAGATTTGACCGATGCGTATTTACGTATCCGCGCCGCGACCCATCAATTGGCACTATCTGAGCAATCGTTACTGGTGGATGAGTCATTATGGACAGAAACGCGAGCACTGGTACAAGCGCAGTGGCAGCATTTGATGGGCGTAGAATCTGCTGAATAATCCTGCCATAAAACAATAATGCGGCGTTATAAGTTCATTGCAATAAGCGTAGGGCTTTGATAGCCATTGTAACGAATGGTATATGAATAAAAGCCATGCAGTGATAAACTAAAATATTGTATTTGCTTCTCGTGCCGGTGCTATAATCACTGGCACCTTAAATTTGCAGATAGAAAAATTGCATCTGAAATTGCATCTAAAAATAGGCACTCAGTGTCAGCAGGCAATTTTACTTAAAACACTTATTTAACCATTAACACTCAACAAGAAAAGTTAGACGTCAGCGCTAGCATAAGGACTATTAAATGAATATGGCAACACAAGAAGGTAAGCTTTGGATGAATGGCACGATGATTGAACAGCCAGATGCCAAGGTTCATGTGCTTACGCATAGCCTGCATTATGGTATGGCGGTGTTTGAAGGGGTACGTGCTTACCAAACGGCTGACAATCGCACTGCAATTTTTCGCTTAAAAGACCATACCGATCGTCTACTGGGTTCTGCCAAAATATTTCAAATGAATGTACCGTTTGATGCAGCCGCACTTGAGCAAGCGCAAAAAGATGTGGTTAAGCAAAACAACTTGGCAGAAGCCTATATTCGCCCACTTATTTGGGTTGGCGCCGAGAAATTGGGTCTATCATCGCGTGACAATAGTATCAATGCGATGGTCGCTGCTTGGCATTGGGGCGCATATCTTGGTGAAGACGGTATCAAAAACGGTATCCGTGTAAAAACCTCGTCATTTACCCATCACATGACCAACGTGACCATGTGTAAAGCTAAAGCCTCAAGCAACTATCCTGTGTCTATAATGGCTAACCAAGAAGTCACGCGTAATGGCTATGATGAAGCTATCTTGATGGACCCACAAGGTTATGTCTGCCAAGGCGCGGGCGAGAACTTGTTCTTAGTCAAAGATGGTGTACTGCATACCCCAGATTTGGGCGGCGGCGCCCTTGACGGTATCACTCGCCGTACTATCATTCAATTCGCTGATGATTTGGGTATCAAAGTCGTTGAGCGCCGTATCACTCGTGACGAGTTTTACTTAGCCGATGAAATCTTTATGACAGGTACCGCGGCTGAAGTGACGCCTATTCGTGAATACGATGACCGCGTCATCGGTAATGGTGGTCGTGGTCCATTGACTGAGAAGTTGCAAACCTTGTACTTTGATGTAGTCCATGGCCGTAATGAGCAATATATGGATTGGTTAAGCTTTATTGATTAATTTTTAAAGCTGCATTTTATTTTTAAAACCATATTGTATGAAATAAAAAAGCTAAGACTGAAACAGTCTTAGCTTTTTTCTCTTTATCATTGCGTCACTTTTATTATGACTTTGATAATTATTAAAGGTTCAAGAGGGTGATGTTATATCTGACCAGCGCATCAATTTTACTTCATACTGAGCTAATAACTCTGCAAACTCGTCACTGATTAACCACTTATACTCAATCTCACGAGCCCCTTTGATGTCATCCTGCCAGCTATTACTTCTACTTTCAGGAACAGCAGGATGACACATAATCAGTGTAGGTGATACGTTAGCTGTATGACAGGGTGCAGCTTGCAGCCACTTTTTCCATAACATTGCTAATTGCTGACGATCAGCATCAAAACCATAAACCCCACCAAATTTATCATTGGTTATAATTCGATGATGCTGACAAGATTTTCGCCAAGCATAACCACCTAGTATATAAATGATCCAAGACTTTACGTCATTGATAAGCGGTGTAGTAACGCGTGCGCTCAGCATGCCTTTTGCTATCTTATCACTATAGCGGTTAGTGAGCTCTTTAATCAAACCCTCACGAATAACAGGAAACTGATGAATATGTTGATGTCCGTCAATAAATACAGGCGCACGATTAAAGCGTTCTTCAAATCCATCTAATTGTTGTTTAATAATATCGGTTACTTGCATGGGATTAAAACGACGCAAGTAGCTAGCGATAATGATTGATTTTAATGAACCACGCAGGGCGGAAGCAAATATACCCGTCAAATCTAAATGCAAGCCAATATCGACATTGAGTTGGTTCAGACGATTGATATCGCTATCCGTAATTGTACCGCCAACCATATAGCTGCTGGCACCAATACGTCCAAGTTCAGCAAGATGAATGACGGCATCGTTAACGGCAGTCGACAATCCTAAATCATCAACGTTAATAATCACAGGGCGGGCATGGTTAGATAGCGCAGCAGCTTGCTCTTTATAATGAGGATGGCTCATGATTTAAACGCCCAAAACTTGCCCAAGGCAAAGGTCATAACGGTAATAACGCCCGTGACCAGTAGCCATATCACTATATAATACTGCTCGCCAAACCAACGTAACCCTAAAACAAATAAGCCTTGATTGGCAATAAATCCTGCAGCAGAACTACTAAACCATTTTCCTAAAGCAGGAAGATGCTTTTTTTTATGAATATGATTATTGTTGTGCTGAATGCTCTTATCTGAATACTCTGATTGTTTAAAGGTAAGATAAAAATGCCCGAAAAAGCTGACCATAAAAGCAAGTAAAAAAGCGCCTACGTTTGCCCATGCTGGCGTGGCAGTCGTGAAATTAACAATACTGACCAATACTAAAAAATGCACCAAAGCCGCACTGGCACCAACGGCTAAAAACCAAAGGGCTTGCATAGCATTCGATTGCGTTTCTGCTGTGTTATTCATCAGCTGGTTTGTCCATTGCACTTTTGGCCGTCGCCTGTAGGTAATTATCAGCGTATTGATGAGTAGTATGCGCAGACTTGCTATTGATGACTTCATCGATTAAATACAGTGGTCGCTGCTTAACCTCTTCATAGAGTCTACCGACATATTCGCCAATCACGCCAATACAAACCAGTTGTATACCAGTAGAGAACATAATTCCTGCGGCAACCGTTGCCCAGCCTGCGACATCGCTACCAAATATTAAGGTATCTATCACGATATATAAGCCGTATAAAAAAGCCAATGCAGAGACTGCAAAACCTATGCGGGAAATCAGTCGCAGTGGTCGCTGAGAAAAGGAGGTAATACCTACAAGTGCCAATTCAAACAAGCTGCCATAGTTAAATTTACTTTCACCAGTATCGCGATTGGCAGCGGTAAAGGGCAAATAGACCGTATTAAAGCCAACCCAAGCATACAAGCCTTTCATAAAGCGTTGGCGCTCTGGTAATGAGCGTAAAGCATTTAGCACCTTGAGATTCATCACCCGAAAATCACCGGCATTAGGACGAATCTCGTAGCGCTGACTGTCTTGGATAAAATGATAAAAACTGCCTTTTAAAGTTTTTGCAAGTCGGCTTTCATGCGGGCGATTGGCTTGAATACCCGCGACCATATCAATATCCGATTGCTCAATCATCGTTAGCATTTGTGCTAATACTGCTAAGGGATGCTGTCCATCGGCGTCAATCATAGCAACCATCTCGCCTTGCGCAGCTGCTAGACCAGCACTGAGCGCAGGCTCTTTACCAAAATTACGCGATAAACGTATGAGCTCTAATTCTGTATTTGCTGGACGAGTAGGCATTAACTGTGTGACTACCTCGACTAAGTTATCGCGGCTACCATCATCAACAATAATAATCTCACAGTTTGCTATTCTTGCTGTTGAGCTCTCTAGATTTTGCTTGGCCGATGCTATATCTACTGGCGCGCGTAGTGTCTGCGTAAAGGCGAAGACCTCTGGCAAAAAGGCTTGTAAGGCTTCAGCATCATTATACGCAGGCATAATAATTGACAAATAAGGGCGAGATTGTGACAACTGTTCTAGCATAAACACTCAATTATTTTATTCATATAAATGGCTATTTACCAGCCGCTGATAAGCAAATGCTGATAGGCAAAGTTTTATTTAGAATGCTTAAAGCAGCGACTTGGGACATAAGCCACCCAGTTTATCAATAACGGTTTTTCTATCTTACCGTCACGCCAATCAATCTGCCATTGACCTTGCTGCTTAATTAAGGCATTAGCGTTGTTATGGCTATTCTCTACTTCAGTAGTGGCAATAGCATCAACATCATCAAGCAACGGCAGGACGATATCTTCTTCGCCCTCTTGCCACATGACTAACGTGCCATTTTCTTGTAGGCGCTGGGTGTTAATCCAGGGCGAGTGACTGGCAGGACCGGATATCATTTGTGAGGGAAAGCCGCTATTCATCGCCACTAATGCGCCAAGCCAGCGATCACCTGAAACGCTATCAAGTGTACAGCTACTCAATGATTGCCAAGTAGTCTGTGCTTGAACTGTCAATGCCTGCTCCGGCCACTGCATACGAGAAGGCTTATGACGAATCTTGTCGCCGAAGCCCACATATACTACCATTAGTACGGTAACAAGGGACAACCAAATAGTCAGAGCTTTTCGTAGCTTGATGGCGGTTAATAATTGAGTGGCAGGTGCTATCAAGGAGGCAGCGAGCAACCCTGACAGTGCCCACATTGGCATGCCCCACATATCACGCAAGCCCACCCCAAACACCAAGCTTAAAACAACCAATACCGCGATTGGTGATAACCACATATACCAAAGCAGTCCTGCGTCCTGCGGTAAGCTGTGCTTGTAGTCATCAGTCTTTAATAAACGCTTGCGATTAACAGCAAGCATAATTAGTAGCGGAATATGGGCGACAAGCTGAGCAATGATAAATCCTATCCAGCTAAAATGCCGCTTGATGTTATATGCCCCCGCAGCAACCTCTTGCGAGCGTCCACTGGCATAACTAAGCGGCAACCAATCGTGCGTTGCTAACCAATATAAATGCGGTGCGAAGATAGCCAACATAATAAAAGCCGCTATCCACGGTTTCGGTTGTTTTAATAATGGCCACTGTTTTGGCAGCATTAAATAGAATGCCATTGGTATCAGTAAGAATATCACGGTGTACTTGGTTAGCATGCCAAGTCCACCAATCACACCCAGTAATATCCAATCTCTGAGACGGTTTTGAGTCAAAGATTGATAAAACGCTAAGTACAACCCTGCCCAAATGGGAAACTGAGCGACGTTGTGATTAAACTCAAGGCTAGGGTAAGTGTAGTACAGAACCGCTAAAGTTAACGCGCTACCGATTAGAGCGGTGGTTGGTGACCAAATCTTCTTACCTAACTGATAAATTAGGACTAAGGTCAGTAAGACAGATAATTGGCTGAGTAAATAAGGGCCAACATGACCAAACAATTGATAAAAGCTGTATAATATCCATGACGATAATGGGGGATGTTTATAATAGCCCCATTGCCATTCGCTGCCCCAATTTATACCCTCGCTAACATCGAAGGGTACACTGCTGGCTAGAAAGCTTGGAGTGATAGACCAAACCAAAAAGTAAGCCATTAAAAACAACCCAAACCCGCGCCAAGATTTAGGTTTTTCAGGCTGTTGTTTAGAGAGAATATCCATGCCATTATTTATAGGCTGAGCATAAGAGGACGATTGTTCAGCGGGTGTCATAATACGAGCCTTATAATAATACAACCAACTTAAAGTAAGTCTGGTCTATAAGTTTTTCCGTATTATAGAGACAATTGATAGATAGGCATAGTCGAGCACGATTTTTATCTGTCGTAGTATGAGTTTAGAATTTGTTAATATTAAAAAAGTACGACTATACGATTAATTGAATCAAGCTATAAATCTACCTTATTTTAAATAACTTGACATAATGACGTATTAACTAGATAACCCCAGTTCGGGATAAGGGCTCAAAAAAAGATAAAAAAAGAAGTCCAAAGTTGCTAAAGTAAGTTTACCAAGACCACTTAAGCAAAAAGGACTTCTTACATGGACAACCTAACCGAACTATACT
>NZ_JACSQR010000091.1:0-508 GCF_014836505.1 Psychrobacter communis | reverse complement strand
CTAATGAGGTGCGTATTATAGACGCTTATTTTAATTAGTCAAGAAGTTATTTTTATTTAGTTTGAAATTTTTATCAGTCTACTTAATAGTAGTTTGATGTGTTCTTTCTCGCTAATAGGTGTTTATTCAGTATCAAAGCACTTCCTAAACGCCCTTCCCTTTCGACTGGGTGGCATTATACGCGCTTTTAATAGGGGGTCAAGCTAATATCAATTTTTATTTTATATATATTACAACTTATTGAAATACATCACTTTAAATAAGTTGAATAGAGCATTAGTTTTTTAGAAAAACGTCATCAAGCTATTACTTCATTAGGATATAAGATTTTTAAGCCGGATATATATACACGAATAATAGCTAATATTGAGCCTTATGAAAGAAAAAACGTCCAGTCATTGGATTAATAATTATTTAGCTTAAAGCAGCCAAAAGAAAACCCCCTTACGCATTCACGTAAGGGGGTAATCGAAATAGAGAGCTGACGATGACCTACTCTCACATGGCC
>NZ_JACSQR010000090.1:0-517 GCF_014836505.1 Psychrobacter communis | reverse complement strand
CTCAGCCTTAAAACAGACTTGTCAACCAAACTCATTGAGGTCATAATCACTCTATGAAAACGCTCAAGTTGCGCATCAAAGACAAACATGCCAATCAGCTAAATAAACTGGCTGGTGCAGTTAACTTTGTGTGGAACTATGTAAATGACTTGAGTTTTAAACATCTTCAACGCACCAATCATTTCTTTTCCGCTTATGATATTGCGGCTTATGTAAAAGGTAGTGGCGAGCTGCTAAACCTGCACAGCCAAACCTTACAAGCCATCACCGAAACCCATACTAAATCTCGCAAGCAATTCAAAAAAGCCAAACTAAATTGGCGAACCAATAACCCAAAATCTAAGCGCAAATCACTTGGTTGGATTCCCTTTAAAAAAGCAGCAATCAAATACGTAGGTATCAAAAAATCAGGAAAGAAAAGTCTTAAATCCACCATTCAATTTAGCCTGGCTAAAGGCAAGAAGCTGACCATCGACGTGTGGGATAGCTATAATCTAGCACTCTACACCATCAACAC
>NZ_JACSQR010000008.1:0-94286 GCF_014836505.1 Psychrobacter communis | reverse complement strand
TGAGCAGGCGTAGTCGGGCTCTGGGATTGCGCTCAGTCTTTGAGTGTTTGCCAAAGTCATGGTCTTCTAGGTTATGTATTGGTATAGTCATAAGTGGATGATACTATATATTTTGGGTTTGGTATAATAAAGGAAATCATCATGCGTAGCCTAAAGCCGTTTATATCACTAAGCCTAGTAAAGGTAAGTCATTACAGCAATTACGAGAAATTGCCTTAAGTTCAACACCAATCCACGCAAGCACTCAAGAAAAAATTCAGTCTATTCAAAACCGTAGTACAGCAATTAAGCTGTATGCTAAAAAAAGAGCTAATGGTTTATGCGAGGGATGTAATGGGACAGCGCCATTTGAAACTAAATCTGGACCTTATCTGGAAGTTCATCATCTAACTAGATTGGCAGATGGTGGTGCGGACTTACCTCAAAACGTTATTGCGTTATGTCCTACCTGTCATCGAAAAGCTCACTACTCTTTAGGCCATTTAGAATTTAATAATAAGTTAATAAACAAAGTTGCTGCTATCGAAGCAAAACTTATCGAGTAAAACTTTTATGTTTAAAACAAAAAACACCCAACCAAGTTGAGTGTTTTAACTAAAGAGAAGTGCCGCTAAATCAAATTATTTTTTCTTCTTTTTCTCAGCACGTTTTTTCTCAATCAGGGTTTGAGCGGTAGTATTTTCTTCCCACCAATCGCCCATATCTTGCCAGTAGAGATAAGCCTGCTCTTTACCACCAATTTCGATACCATAACTATTGATACCCATACCGCGTGGTCTAGGATGACGCTTTTTAAGAATTTCATGCGCCACTTCAGGCAAGTTATCTTTTGCGATATCCCACTCTTTTTCAGCCTTATCTAATTTATCTTGATAACAGTAAGCCAGCACCTTACCGAAAGCGATATTTGCAAGCATATCCTCTGGATAGTTGCCGCAAATTCGAATTATTTTCTGATACTCTTCGGTAAACATGTACCATTCTATCAGCGCTTCACGCATACCTAGGTTATCATTAGGGCAAACTTGTAGCAGCCTTTCTCCTTGCTCGCAGGCTTCATCAAAGCTCATATTGTCAGCATAGACATTTGCCAGCTGAAACAGCGCTCGCAAAAAGGGACGGTTCTCCATGATGCCCCATGGCAGCTTACTTTTTTGCCAATTAAAGTTTTTGGGGAAATACTCTAAGTATAGGCGCATACATTCGCGGCTACTCAATAGTGCTAAAAAGCTGTCATCATGCTGCTCACACAAAAATGCTAAGTTAAAGTAAGCATCAGGGTCATTCATATTCTCTAATACTAAAAACTGAGCAATATCACGAGCCACTTCATAACCTTCTTTCTCCAGCGTCATCTGTATCACTTGGAATGAGGTTGGCGGCTGCTCATCAAAGTCTTGCACAATTTCATGCTGAAATTTGGTCATGACTTCATTCATAATATCGTTGATATCACGACCTCTTTTTACCTCGGCATCTACAAAGGCTTTTATTTTAAGATTAAGCGCTCTACCAGCGCCAAGCGCATTTGATCTATTGTCAGCCAACTTATCGCTAACGTCATCTTCAAACATCCACTCGTTTTGTCCCACATGAACCAGTTTCATAGTCCATCACTCCTTTGCGTTGATATTACAATCATAGCATATGAATAATTATTCCCACTCAATCGTCGCCGGCGGCTTACTCGACACATCATAAGTCACGCGAGATACTTCCGCGATTTCATTCATGATGCGGTTCGATACCGTTTCAATCAAATCATACGGCAGATGCGCAAAGCGAGCCGTCATAAAGTCTACGGTCTCAACGGCACGTAGCGCGATCACCCACGCATAGCGGCGACCATCACCGACCACACCGACAGATTTGATTGGTTGGAATACCGCAAATGCTTGCGCCGTCTTGTCATACCAGCCTGAACGCTCAAGCTCTTGCATAAAGATGGCATCTGCCAAACGCAAGATATCCGCGTATTCTTTTTTGACTTCGCCAAGAATACGCACGCCTAAGCCTGGACCTGGGAATGGATGACGATAGATCATTTTCTCTGGTAGGCCAAGGGTGATACCAAGTTTACGCACTTCATCTTTAAACAAATCGCGTAATGGCTCGACCAACTCAAACGCTAAATCATCTGGCAGACCGCCAACGTTATGATGGCTCTTAATAACGTGCGCTTTGCCTTGGTGCGATTTTGCTGATTCGATGACATCAGGGTAAATCGTCCCTTGTGCCAAAAACTCAATGACTTTGCCATCGCTTTGCGCGCTGATTTCACGGGCGCTATTGGCGAACACATCGATAAAGGTTTTGCCGATGATTTTACGTTTGGCTTCGGGATCAGACTCGCCTGCTAAGGCGTTTAAGAATAAATCTTCGGCATCGACACGGATGACTTTGACACCCATGTTTTCAGCGAACACTTGCATCACCTGATCGCCTTCGTGCAAACGCAAGAGACCATTATCAACGAACACACAGGTCAGCTGATCGCCAATGGCTTTATGCAATAGCGCGGCAACCACTGAGCTATCGACACCGCCGGATAAACCGAGCAATACTTGTTTGTCACCGATTTGCTCTTTGAGCTGCGCCACGCGCATATCGATAATATTGTCAGGCGTCCAATCGCCGGCGCAGTCGCAAATCTGATGGACAAAACGACCCAATAACGCTTGACCTTGTAGGGTATGCGTCACTTCAGGATGGAACTGTAGACCATAGTACTGTTTGGCATCATCGGCCATAATCGCAATCGGACAGCTTGGCGTACTGGCGATAATATCGAAACCTTGTGGCGCTTCAATGACCTTATCGCCATGACTCATCCACACATCTAGCTTGGCGGTGTTGCTGTCCGTCACGCTATCTTCAATACCATCAGTGAGCTGCGACTGACCATTAACTTCAATCGTCGCGGCACCAAATTCATGGATATCACTGGCATGAACTTTACCACCGAAACGATCCGCCATCGCCTGCATGCCGTAGCAAATGCCCAATACTGGCACACCAAGCTCAAACACGGCGTCATTGATACGCGGGCTATTTTCCGCATGCACGCTCTCAGGGCCGCCCGATAGGATGACACCTTTGGCGCCAAAGTCCGTGATGCGCTGGGTGTCGATATCATAAGGGAACATCTCACAAAAAACGCCAGAGTCGCGTACACGGCGAGCAATCAGTTGGCTATATTGCGAGCCAAAATCAAGAATAAGAATACGATCTTCTTTGATAGTAGGGATAGCAGCGGCAGTGGTCATAAATCGATGTCCATCAAGAAAAAATTAGTGCCCTATTTTAACAAGTTTGCGCCTATTAATGGCTATTAGATGGTGAATTATTGACGATTTTTGCGAGATATTACGCCTTGATAAGAATAATACGCCAGCGCGAACCCCAATAATGCCGCTACTAAATAAAAGTCATAAATTTTTATTATACAAAAGCCGAGTATATATGAAATATTTGTTTATATTGTGCTATGCTCAAACGATAAATATGTTTGCTTTAGGATTGGTGATTGGCATCAGCGCTTAATATCGTATGATTTTTACGATAACCCTGAGCCTAATCATTCATCTATGCTGAGTAGAAAAACTGAATCAGCTTTAACCGAATTCTTTAGTATAAAACTGTGATAACGAATCGACAGGTATGTCCCTATGAGCAAAATCAAATCTCTTATTCGTAAAACCACCAACTTTCCTGCTACCAAAAACACTGATAATAATTTAGAACCTATCCAAAAAAATAATACGGCTACTAATTCGACTGCCAATACGCCTATTGAGCAGACGCGCTGGAACGGTTGGGGCAATGTCAGTATCAATAAAACTGTCTCGCCGCATGGTGCAAAATTAATAAAATCACATATCGGTAAAACCAAAAAACTGTCCTCTGTGAGCTTACAACAGGTACTCAAAACCGTACCAAAATCACGCCTGCCTGCTGCGCTCACCGACCTTGATATCGTCTCAACTGATAAAGAAGTGCGGCTCAGACATGCGCGCGGTCAAAGCTTCCCTGATTGGATAGCGATGCATGGCGGCGACTTTGAAGTATTTCCTGATGGAGTCGCTTTTCCTGAATCGACCGCTGATGTCGAGACTTTATTAACGCTCGCAAATGAGCATGACTTAATTGTCATTCCTTTTGGTGGCGGCACCTCCGTGGTCGGTCATATCAACCCACAAAAGGGTTCACGTCCAGTCCTTACCATCGCCATGAGCAAGATGGATCAGCTGCTTGACTTAGATTTTGAGAGCCAAATTGCAACCTTTGGCGCGGGTACACAAGGACCAACTGTCGAAGCGCAATTGGACGCGCACGGTTACCGCCTAGGACATTATCCGCAGTCTTGGGAGCTATCAACGCTTGGTGGTTGGATTGCCGCGCGCTCTAGCGGTCAGCAGTCATTGGGCTACGGACGCATCGAGCAGCTATTTGCCGGTGGTACATTAGTCACTCCGCAAGGTGTGCTCAATATCGCCGATATTCCAGCGTCATCAGCAGGACCTGATTTGCGTGAGATAATGATGGGCACTGAGGGTCGTGCTGGTATTTTTACGACAGTCAAAATGCGTGTACAACCGCAGCCTGAGGAAGAACTGTTTAAAGTGGCTTTCCTGCCTAATTGGGAAGCAGGTAAAGAAGTCCTTAGACAAGCGGTGCAAAAAAATGTTCGTTTATCTATGTTACGTCTCAGTAATGCCGTCGAAACTGATGCGCATCTGCATTTAGGCACGTCACCGAGCCAATTTTTAGCCATTAGCACCTATCTAAAAGCCCGTGGACTAAGCTCAGATAAGGTTATGCTCACTTACGGCGTATCAGGCGATAAAGCGCAGAATAAATTGGCGCTGACACAGTTTAATAAGCTGTTAAAGCAGCACGGTAGTGTCACGGGTAAAATCACTGATATCATGGGCAGTGTTTGGGCGCATGGGCGCTTTAAATTCCCTTATTTGCGTGGCACTTTATGGGACAAAGGCATCATGGTCGATACCTTTGAAACTGCTACTAATTGGAATAATATCGACGAGCAGATGCAGCAGATGCAAGAAGCGGTGAGAACCTCTTTAACAGAGGAAAGCGAGGAGGTCATGGCCTTTACCCATATCTCACACGTCTATAAGCAAGGTGCGAGCCTTTATACCACCTACTTTTTCCGCGCGGCAAAAGACCATGCGACTACCTTACAGCGCTGGCAAAAAATTAAACAGGCCGCGAGTACTAGTTTAGCTAATGGTAAAGCGACCATCTCGCATCAACACGGCGTTGGCCGTGATCATGCGCCGTACCTTGCCGCTGAAAAAGGTAGGCTTGGCATGCAAGTAACCCATGATATGCTCAAAAGCTTAGACCCTGAACAGCGTATGAACCCAGGTGTATTGCTTGAGAAGTAATAAACCAATTAAGAAGAGTGAGATATGACTCAAACCAAGCAACGCCAACAAGCATTAGCGCCTTTATCTTGTGGCTCGTCTCAAGTAAAACCTTGGGACATGCTTATCATCGGTGGCGGCATTACTGGCGCTGGGATTGCGCGCGAAGCGGCACGGCGCGGCTTAGCAGTATTGTTAATCGAACAAAAAGACTTTGCTTGGGGCACCTCCAGCCGTTCAAGCAAGATGGTACATGGCGGATTGCGCTACATTGCCTCGGGTGATTATAAAACCACCTTGCTGAGCGTGCGCGAGCGTGAGCGTATGCTCAGTGAAGCAAGCGGCCTTGTGAATGAAATGCACTACATCATGCCGCATTATAAAGGCAAGTTTCCGCCGCCATGGATATTTAAAATTTTATTACGCGTTTACGATGGACTGGCGGGCAAGCGCTACTCTAAGTACTTTAAAAAAGATGCCTTTCTTAGCCTGAACCCAAATATCAAACAAGACAAATTTTTGGGTGCCAGTCAATTTAGCGATGCGGTGACCGATGACTCGCGGCTGGTGATGCGCGTCCTTGCTGAGGCGATTCACGACGGCGCGCAGGCGATTAATTACCTAAAGGCCGAAACGTTGATTACCAATGAACAAGGCTCGGTGGTTGGTGCAACGCTCAAAGACACTTCTTCTGAGGACAGTGCTCAAAACAATGTTCAAAGCAATGTTGAAAGTTACGATGTTTACGCAAAAGTGGTGGTCAGTGCCACAGGCGCCTGGGCGGATACCTTAAGGATGCAAGCCAGTAAGCAGACTGAGCATAGTTTTCATAAGCAAATCCGTCCGTCACGCGGCAGTCATTTGGTCGTGAGCAAAGAGCGTTTGCCGATCGAGCAAGCCTATACCTTTTTGCATCCTGTCGATAAAAGAGCGGTATTTGTCTTTCCGTGGGAAAATCGTACGGTACTTGGCACCACTGATTTGGATCATCCACCTTTGGACGATAGCGAGGTCGGCATCACGAATGAAGAGGTCGATTATCTATTAACGGCGACTAACGAGCTGTTTAATGATGCCAAGCTTAACCGAAAAGATGTCATCAGTACGTGGGCAGGCGTGCGTCCGCTGATATCAGAAGGCGGTGATGGTAAGCGCGTAAGCCCCAGTAAAGAAAAGCGCGACCACAGCGTGTGGCTCGACAATAACCTCGTCACCGTTAGCGGCGGCAAGCTAACAACCTTTCGCCTTATTGCTTTAGATGTCCTTGAAAAGTGTCAAGAAGTGCTCACCCTTGATAAGTCTGTCATTCAAAAGCAAACCTTAAATGATGATCACGTTTTTAGCAATACCGCGCCAACCAATCCTAAATTTTTTACTTTACCAAAAGCTCTACAACAACGCTTACAAGGGTTTTACGGTCGCCAGCTTGATACTTTACTTGAGCTTGCGCATGAAGATGATTTGGCTTATGTCACCAACAGCAATACCATTTGGGCAGAGATCCGTTTTGCCGCGCGCCATGAGCAAGTCATGCATTTAGATGATTTATTACTGCGGCGTACGCGCTTGGGTTTAATCCTACCGAATGGGGCAATGACGCCGTTAATTAGCGCTAGACTGAAGCAGATATGTCAGCAAGAGCTCGGCTGGAATGAGCAAAAATGGCAGCAAGAAGCCCAGCGCTATCAAAATTTATGGCAACGCTATTATCATTTGCCTGCGGCTTAGCGCTTTTCTATTATATTAATAGCCATTGCTACTGGTATAACTTTTTCTTGCTCGCTGTGCCTACGCAGACAGAGGCTGCGGAAAATTTACACCAGTAGCAAGCGATAATCATAGTGTGTTTTTATTTTGCGCTACCTATCTATTTTTACATAGTTAAGGACGACTATGGCCACTACCTTTGATGCACCTATTTATTTCTTAGCCATCGATAATGGCACCCAAAGTGTCAGAGCACTTATCTTTGATCAGTTTGGCACTGAGATTGCTAAAGCGCGCGTTCCTATCGAGCCTTATTTTTCTACTGAGCCTAATTTTGCTGAGCAGCATGCCAACTATTATTGGCAAAAGCTAAGCAAGGCTTGTCAGCAATTGTGGCAAAGCTGCGATATTAAACCTGAGCAAATCGTAGGCGTCAGTCTCGCCACCCAGCGCTATACCATGATTTGCCTCGATAAAGATAAGCAGCCACTGCGCCCCGCTATTGTATGGATGGATTTGCGCCGCGGCGAAACCAACGATATTGGTTTTTTAAGCCCACTAACCAAAATTATTGGCATGGGCGAACTGGTACAAGAGGCACAGCAAAAAGCCCGCTGTAATTGGCTTGCATACCATGAGCCAGAGATGTGGGCAAAGACCGCCCATTACGTCAATCTATCTGCGTATCTTACCTATCAGCTGACAGGCGAATTAGCCGATTCCACTGGTCATGCCCTAGGTTATCTGCCTTATGACTATAAAGCGCAAACATGGCTAAAACCCAAAGATCTTAAATGGCGTTTATTTAGCTGTCGACCTGAGCAAATGCCTAAGATTGTCGCGCCAGGTCAGCCACTTGGCCGTATCAGCGCCAAAGCGGCTAAAGCCACAGGGATTTTAGAAGGCACGCCGATGATTGCTGCCGCTAGCGATAAAGCGTGCGAAGCGTTGGGGTCGGCAGGTCTCGCTGCTGACACTGCCTGTTTAAGCTTTGGTACTACTGCGACTATCAATACCACGTCGAGCAATTACGTCGAAATCCTTAAACACATGCCCGCCTACACCGCAGCCGCGCCAAACTACTACAATCATGAGTACATGATTTATCGCGGCTTTTGGATGGTCAGCTGGTTTAAAGAACAATTTGCCCACTATGAAGAGCAGCTAGCAAAGACGCAAGGCATCGATACCGAAAAGCTCCTCGATCAAGCAGTTAAAGATATTCCAGCCGGTTGTATGGGGCTGATGATGCAGCCGTATTGGTCACCTGGCGTCCGTCATCCGGGACTTGAGGGCAAAGGTGCGCTCATTGGTTTTGGTGATGTGCATACGCGGGCGCACGTTTACCGCGCTATCTTGGAAGGACTGGCTTATGAGCTTAAGCTTGGCTTTGATACCATTGAAAAGCGCACAGGCAAAACTATCAAGCACCTGCGTGTCTCAGGCGGCGGCTCTCAAAGTGACTCAGCGATGCAGCTTACTGCCGATATCTTTGGTATGCCCGCTTATCGACCGCACACTTACGAAGCGTCAGGCTTAGGTGCTGCCATCAACTGCGCAGTCGGACTCGGCGTCTATCCTAATCATGCGGTTGCAAGTGAGGCAATGACTCATTTGGGCGATGAGTTCATCCCTATTGAGGCCAACATCCAACTCTACAAACGCCTCTATAATGAGGTTTATCTTAAAATGTATGAGCGCTTAAAACCGTTATATCAAAGCATACAAGATATTACTGGGTATCCTGCCAGATAATATGAAACGTCTGCGTCAGCCTAGTTTTAATATAAATAAGGCATTTTGACTTTCGTAACTGGTTAACCGTCCTTATTGTTTAAGGAGTGCTATGTAAAGCGCTATGAATACGATTTAATCCCTCTATCAATAGCGATTTAGGACAAGCAACATTCAGGCGCATTTTAAGGTGCCCTTCATTGCCATATTTAATCCCTGCATTAAGCTCAACTTTCGCCTCTCGCAGCTTATCATAAAGCGCCTGATCATCATCACCGTAAGCCGAACAATCAAGCCAGATCAAATACGACGCCTCAGGACGCATGACCTTAATATCAGGTAGATGCCCTGCTAAAAAGTCTAACGTAATCTCGATATTGTTCTCAATATAAGCCAGTACTTGTTCCAGCCACTCGCCGCCCTCCTCATAAGCGCTTTGCATCACCGTATAAGCAAATAAATTCAGCTCGTATTCATCGTTTAAATGCTGCTGCTGACTGATTTTTTTGATCAGCGTTTCATCTTTAGCAAAGATCATCGAGCCTTTGATACCCGCCACGTTAAAGGTTTTGGTCATGGAGGTCAGGCTGACCACTTTGTGCTCGTAACCTGCTGCTTCTGCTAACTTTAAGAAAGGCGTAAACGTATGACCAGTCAAGGTTAAATCTTGATGAATCTCATCACTGACGATGGCGACATTGTGCTTTTTACACAGCGCCAGTAGTGCTTTAAGCTCATCAGCAGTCCAGACGCGCCCGCCCGGATTGTGCGGATTGCATAATAGATATAGCTTAACCTTATGCTCCACTATTTTGGCTTCGATATCGGTTAGATCGAGCTGATACTTGCCATCGACTTCTTTTAACGCAGACATCACAAGCGTGCGCTTATTTTGCTGCACCTTAGTCATAAACGGTGTATAAATGGGATCATTGACCAGTACCGCGTCGCCTACCTCGGTGAATATCTGCATCATCAGCGCAAGACTTGGCACCACCCCTGGCGAAAATAGGATATTATCCCTCGCCAACTGCAAATCATAACGACTGCCATGCCAGTTAATAATCGCCTCATACAAAGCTCTGGTCGGTTTGGTATAGCCCAAGATGCCGTGATCAATAACACGCTGCACACTATCTAAGATAGGCTGGGCTGCTTTAAAGTCCATATCGGCGACCCATAGCGGAATGGTATCGTCACTATAGTGCCACTTAAGTGATCCCGTACCGCGTCTATCGATGATTTCGTCGAAGTTATATTGCACTGGTATTGTCCTTGGTCATACGGTTAAAGAAAGCTTTACATCATGCGTTCGGTAGCATTACGAGTCTCTACCTACCCTTAAACACAGGCTCGCGGCGCTCAACCATCGCCATCGCACCCTCGCGGGCATCTTCTGAATGAAATAAATGCGGTAGATAACCATGAATATTAGCCAGCGCTGAATTTGCGCCATTACGGCTGGCATCTTGCGCCGAGGATAGCAGCCCTTTTACCCCAAGTGGCGCAGCGGTGCAAATCTCTTTGGCAATCGTTAGCGCGCGCTCGTACTCCTCACCATTGGGTACGACTTCACTGACTAGGTTTAGTCTATCGGCGGTTTGCGCGTCAAAGTTTTTACCGGTTAATAGATATGGCATGGCTTTTTGCCAGCCTGCCGCCGCGACAAAGCGTACCGTCGCCCCGCCAAACGGCATGATACCGCGCTGCACTTCCATTTGGGCAAAGTTGCAATTATCGCTTGCGATAACCACGTCACTGTTAAGCATTAGCTCAATCCCCGCGGTAAAGCAGGTTCCTTGTACCGCGACGACCACAGGTTTGCTGCGTAATTTGCCACCGATTCCCCATGGGTCAATCTCATTATCATTAAACTCAAACGCGCCTTTATCCCACTTATCTTGCAACTCCATTAGATCAAGTCCGGCGGTAAAGTGCTCACCATGGGCAAATATGAGCGCACAGCGTAAGTTCTCGTCGTTTTCATAACGCGTCAGTGCTTCGGATAATTGCTTAATCATATGGCTATCAAAGGCGTTGCGTTTATCGGCACGATTGAGCCCGATTAGGCAGATATAGCCGTCAGTTTCATAGGTGATGCGGTTATCGGTACTGGGTTTATTACTTTCCGTTGTCATATTTTTATCCTTTTAAATGCATTTTTGTCATCTGCTGCGCTTATAAAATAGCCGCTTTATGCTCATTTGGCTTAGTTTCAATATAGACACCCCCATGCGATAACGCAAGGACAGATATACGCACTCAGGCAGATTGCGATTCTTATTTGCTATAGGCAAATCAGTAGCCATGGATAAACAGATAGACGGGCGTGAAATCTGCTAAACTGGGTGATTATATTCAAACATCGCAGTCCGAAACTATGACCAGTAAGCCCAGCACCAATACATCAAACGCCCGTAGAGTAAATGCTAACACTCATCGCAATCGCTCACCTGAGACCGCCAAAAAGCTCGGCAAGCTACACCCGCACAATCCGCACCAAGGGCGCTATGACTTTGCGCTATTGACCCGTGCCCTGCCTGAATTGGCTAAGCACACCATCACTAACCCGAAAGGTGAGCCGACGATTAACTTCTCTGATAGTGAGGCGGTACGCGTCCTCAATCAGGCGTTACTCGCGCATTATTATGGCGTGAAATTTTGGGATATTCCAGAAGGCTATCTCTGCCCACCGATACCGGGTCGCGCCGATTACATCCATTATATTGCTGATTTACTGGCGCAAACCACGCACGTTAATGACGACAACACACCGCCGACGGGTAAAGAAATTCACGCCCTTGATATTGGTACCGGGGCCAGTGCGATTTATCCGATTATCGGTAGCCAAAGCTATGGTTGGCGCTTTACCGCGAGCGACATTGACCCTATTTCAGTCAATACCGCCGCGCTGATTTGCGAAGCCAACCCAAAGCTAAAAAGTGCCGTTAAAGTAAAACTACAGCCTGAGCCTAAGTTTATTTTTAAAAACATCATCGGTCGTCAAGATTACTTCGATGTGGTCGTTTGCAACCCACCGTTTCATGCGTCATTAGAAGAAGCGATGCAAGCCAATACCCGCAAGCAGCATAATCTGCAACGCCATCGTGGTAAGAATGAAAACGAGCAAATCAGCCGCCATTCAACCAAGGCTGGAAATGCTGCGCAAAATCTCAACTTTGGTGGTCAGCATAAAGAGTTGTGGAGTGAGGGCGGCGAAATTGCCTTTTTGACCAAAATGATAAAAGAAAGTCAAGATTTTGCCGAGCACGTTGGCTGGTTTACCAGCTTGGTGTCAAAGTCAGAGAACGTGAAACCATTACAACTGTTATTAAAACAGCTTGATGTTGCCCAAATGCGCATCATCGAGATGAGCCAAGGGCAAAAGAACACCCGTGTTCTAGCGTGGCGCTTTAATATTGACGAAGCGTAATTAATAAAAAATGACTATCTAAAAAATATTTATTCAAAGTTTCACGTGAAACAAGAAAAACCGCTTTAATCATTAAGGCGGTTTTTTTATAGAGTAAGAGCTTAAGATTAATAAACTAGCTAAAAAACATTACTTTTAAGCCAATGAGTATAAGTACTAGCCCACCAAGCGCTTCCGCCTTATCTTCAAGATACGTCCCTGATTTCTTACCCAAATAAACACCAAAAACGCTAAAAATAGCCGTGATAATAGCGATAATCAAACAGGCTAGCCACGCATTAAGCGCCAACAAATTAAGCGTAAAACCAGCTGCCATCGCATCAATACTGGTGGCAATAGCAAGGGTAAACATGGTGCGATGATTGATATTTTTCTTTAGGTTGTCATTTACAGAAACTGTCTCACTATTTATATGCAGGGCTTTATCTACAACCTCTTCTCCATCTCCAAAAAACACTTCATAAAGCATTTTTCCGCCAAGACCGATAAGGATAAAGCCACCAATCCAAGGTGCAGCCGCAGCCAACCAGCCTAATAAAGCGGCGCCCAATAAATAACCAATCAACGGCATCACGCCCTGCGCAATGCCAAAATACAAGCCCGCATAAATTGCCAAATGCAACACATAACGATGATGTTGTTTTTGTGATTTAGCTCCTAACCCAATCGCAACAGCAAACGCATCCATCGCAAGAGCAATAGCAAGTAATACAACTTCAATCATTTTATTCTTCGCTTATTTCTGCTTATTGCCATAAGTTTCACGTGAAACACTATATCAATCTAATCGTTTACCTTTTCCCAAAAACTACGCTTTTTACCATGCTTGTCTTTAAGGGTAATGACATATTCTTTATGGGTCGCAAGTTCACTGTAAGGCTTAGACGATTTACTAATAACCGTATCAAGTTTGGTTAGACGATCGAAGTAGCGAGCGGCGTGACCATAAGCTTTGCTGCGAGAGCTGTCTAGAATATCGTTAAGTAAAGTGCGGTAAATAATAACTTGAAGTAAATCTGTCTTAGTTGGCAAATCTTTTAACATGCTTGTGAGATCTGTGTAATGCACATCAGCAAACTGGGAATGACGGGCAACTGCAACCTCATTAGCAAGCTCAATCTCTCCTATTTCTAGCAGTAGCGATGTGGCCATAAATACATTTTCTTGTTGTTCTGCCAGCTCATAAGCTCTTTTTCGCCACTTAGATTGCTGAGCAGGACTGGCCACAGCCATGATAGCTTTTAACCGCGAAGGGGTTGATTGTAGCTCAAACGCCTCGCCTAGCACCTCCATGAGCGCGTCGGTATCTTTTTGCATGTGATATATGTGACTCAGCCAATCCAAACGTCTGATCTTATCTAACAGACCATCGCTTTGCCACTCTTCATTTAAGTAGTGTAATGCCTTATCAAAAGCTCTTTGATTTAGCAGAAATGTTAGCAACTCTTCTAATCTTCGAGGATGAACCGGTCTAGTCTCTTGCATCTCAAAGAATATGGTTTCAAAAAAACCCACATCACCTAGCGCCCTTGTTAGGTTTTTTATGGCGATCTCAATTACCATTTTTTCATAGTTAATTGAAAAAGCATCATCACTTAAAGGGCTGTTTTGCCTTTCATTGAGCGTATCTTTAATTGCTTTTTTTGTTTGGATATTCTCACGCTCTTGTTGATAATCACCGATCAATCCACGTATCTCAGTCTCAGATAACAGTTGATCAATATTTTCTAATAAACTATCTTTGGTACCATAATCATTATCGTCAGCCAGCACTTTTACTTTCTTTATCCAAGCTTGACTGAGTATATCGCGCTCATCAACAGGTATGTCTCGCTTTTCTTGCTCATAGCAAGTGCTAGCCACTGCTAGCCAAAATGACGTCAAACTCCTATAAATATCACCGATATAACCGTTGGAATCATCAGCACGTTCTAGGCTAGCATTAGTAGACTCTATAAATAACTCAAGTAACGTCAAGCACTCTTTTGGTTGCTCAGGATAAAGGCTCATTATATCGCTGGCTAAGTGCTGAAGCTCAGTAGCAAATTCACTAGATTCCCAGTAATCTACAAACTTCCTTCGTCTTCTAAGTCCTTTTAGTGTAGTGGTTAACTTTTTTATAAGTTTAGGTTTATCTGATTGTAATAGCAGACGCTCAATTTTTTTATCGAGCATTTTATCTATACCATACACCTCAGAGACAAAATCAATCAAGGTCTTTTTTGATAGTTGTGACAAATACTTCTTTTGTTCTGCGTTTAGCATAGTATTCCCTTCACTACTTTATTGATAATATTTCACATGAAAAAAGCCACCTTGCGAGCAAGATGACTTTATACCAATAAACAATTATATTCAAACTTCAAAACTATAACTTCAAGGTCTATAAACTAAAAGCTTAAAAGCTAAATATCCAAATTAGACACGGTCAGCGCATTCTCTTCAATGAAAATACGACGTGGCTCGACATGGTCACCCATTAGGCAGGTAAACATATGGTCAGCGGCAATCGCATCTTCAATTGTCACGCGTAACATACGGCGGTTTTCAGGATCCATGGTGGTATCCCAAAGCTGATCAGCGTTCATCTCGCCCAGCCCTTTATAACGCTGAATCGCCAAACCACGACGCGCCTCAAGCATCATTTGTTGCCAGAGATAATCAAAATCGCGTACTGGGATATCTTTGGTCGTACCTGCGCTTGCTTCACGGCGGATAAAGGCATCTTCTGCAAGCAAGGTATTCCATTCAGCGGATAAGCGCAGCAGCTTGGTATACTCACCTGAATTGATAAAGCTGGCATCTAACAAATAATGATGCGCCAATTGATGCACATAAACAGTGATACGCGGTAACCATTGAGCTTTGGCAGATAAAGAATCACTGTCATCAGCAGATGTTTCACTTTCATCAAGTTCTACCACTGCGGTCATACCCAATAAATCAGCAGCGGCAGCATCCATATTTTTTGGTTGCGGCGCATGGATATTGACCAGTTCAATCTCAGGATTTAAATCACTACCAAAGTGCTCAAGCTGTGTTTGTAATGACGCTTTCCACGCTTCCATTACTGACTTATCATAAGTCATATCGGTGCTAAGCTTCGGCGTATGCGTCAATGCATCCAATAATACTGCAGGATAACGAATCTGCAAACGCGCTTTGATAAGCTGGGTTTGGTTATAGTCATTGAGCAAGGTCTCAAGCGCTTGACCAGTAATAGCCGGCGCATCAGCACTGATATGCAACTTAGTATTATCGATTGTCGAGGATAATAAATACGCTTTTAAGGCTTCATCGTCTTTTAAATACAGCTCTTGACGACCTTTTTTTACTTTATAAAGTGGTGGCTGGGCGATATAAATATAACCGCGCTCAATCAATTCTGGCGTTTGACGGAAGAAAAAGGTCAACAGCAGCGTACGAATATGCGAACCATCGACGTCCGCATCGGTCATGATGATGATTTTATGATAGCGTACTTTGTCCGGATTATATTCATCCGGGCCAATGCCGCAACCAAGCGCGGTAATCAAGTTACCGACTTCAGCAGATGACAGCATTTTGTCAAAACGAGCACGCTCAACGTTAAGAATCTTACCTTTTAGGGGCAAAATTGCTTGGGTCTTACGGCTACGACCTTGCTTAGCTGAACCACCAGCAGAATCCCCTTCCACAATATAAAGCTCTGACAATGCCGGATCTTTTTCTTGACAATCTGCCAATTTACCCGGTAAACCTGCGATATCTAGCGTGGTTTTACGGCGAGTCATCTCGCGGGCTTTACGCGCCGCATCACGCGCACGCGCCGCATCGATAATCTTATTGGCAATTGCTTTACCGGCACTTGGGTTTTCAAGCAAATAGTCGTTAAACTTATCATGCATGGCCGATTCAACGGCAGATTTCACTTCGCTCGACACCAGCTTATCTTTGGTCTGACTGGAAAACTTAGGATCAGGTACTTTTACCGAGACAATCGCTGTCAAACCTTCACGCGCATCATCACCCGTGGCGACGATTTTCTCTTTTTTGAATAAGTTTTCGCGATCCATATAGCTGTTAAGACCGCGCGTCAAAGCTGAGCGGAAGCCAGATAAATGCGTCCCACCATCACGCTGTGGGATATTATTGGTAAAACACAATACTTTTTCGTTATAGGTGTCCGTCCACTGTAGCGCCACTTCGACACTGATGCCATCGTCTTGCTCGCTGGTGAAATGAAAGACTTCATTGATACCGTCTTTGCCCGCATTGATGTAGCTGACAAATTCTGACAAGCCGCCCTTGTGCTCAAACTCATGACGTTTATCGATGCGCTCATCGGTTAGGACAATGCGCACACCAGAGTTTAAGAATGATAGCTCACGTAAGCGTTTGGCTAAAATATCGTACTCAAAAATGGTACCAGTAAAGACATCGTTACTTGGATAAAAACGGATTTGCGTACCAGTTTTATTGGTCGCCTCCATCTGCTGAATATCGGCATCAGGAACGCCATCGGTATAGGTTTGATGATAATGATAGCCTTCGCGCCAAATATTCATCTCAAGCTTTTTAGACAAGGCGTTTACAACTGAAACACCGACGCCGTGTAGGCCGCCCGATACTTTATAGCTGTTGTCATCAAATTTACCGCCAGCATGCAGTACGGTCATAATAACCTGTGCTGCCGATACGCCCTCTTCTGGATGGATATCCACAGGGACGCCGCGACCGTTATCCATGACACTGACCGACTCGTCTTCATGGATAATGATATCAATTTGGTCGCAATGACCAGCCAGCGCCTCATCGATAGAGTTATCCACCACCTCAAAGACCATATGATGCAAGCCGGTACCATCATCGGTATCACCAATATACATACCCGGACGTACGCGCACCGCTTCTAGTCCGCGCAATACACGAATATCTTTGGAGCTATAATCAGAGGGCATTCCTTCAGGGGCTGCAGCAGGCGCAGTAATCTCTACAGCGCTGTCGCTCATCAATTGTTCGTGGTCGGTAGGTAATGAATCACTCATGTGTATTCCTTAATCTAGCCATTATCAGCTATATGTCATCTGCTCACCACAATGGCAACGCTCGACGACGTTATCTTAAATTTAACGTTTCATGGTCAAAATATGTAGTTATAGAGTTAGCAAAAGTTTTATCAGAAGTCGCCTAAAAGAAGATAAAACAGTAATAAAAAAGTGGACTTAAATACAGCCAATTTCTCAAAGACTGTTTTTAATATACGCTGTCATTTCTTTTACGTTTCATTAAAACAGCTTAGAAATAAGCATATATCTATCAAGCACTTAGAAGCTGAATATTATCAAAAACCCTTAAACAATACTGATAAAAATTTATAAGATAACTTGCTGAGAACAGGGCAAAAATAAAGCTCTATTTTAACATTTTTCTGGCGCTAAGTCACTGTTTACTGACAGTTTTCTCGGTATCAAGCAAGTATTTTAGCAAGATCACTTTTCTACTACACCCACAAGCATAACAATGAAATTTTTCGGAAGATATGAAGTATGGTTGATAAAAATGAAGCCCAAACTTAGCTGATATTCACCATCAAAACCAGTTTATAAAAGCGTTTTTTATAAACGTATTAGGCTTCCTTGTTTCACGTGAAACACGTTAGGTTCTGACCAATACTCATGCACCAACGGTAAGATATCTTCGGTTAAGCTGGTCATAAATACCTGACATGGCAGCTGCGCCAATGTCGACAACAGAATCCCTATCGCCCTAGCATCAAGTTCAGCGGTAATATCGTCTAGTAGCACTATTGGCGTAGCTCGCGCTTTGTTATGGTCATTTGGCAAAATAACACTGCTATTGTCTTGCTCTATGGTATAGGTAGAAGTGTTTTCATTAAGCAATAACGGTAATTGTGATAAGCGTAGAGCGGTAATTAACAGTTTTTTCTCGCCGCGAGAGAGAACGTTAGCGGCCTGTTCTTTTATAGTCGGTAGTTTGGCCGCAGTGTCTGCTTTTTCTATAGTTGTCGGTGCTGCGATTACACTACTGTCTGCCTCGTTGTTAGCAAGCTCTGATAAATCACTAGAGCGCCAATGCACATGAATATCGGCGCGGTGATTACCTATCCGCGTATAACCTAGCTGCAAATCCTGCTCCAAACGCTCGTTAAGCTGGATATCTAGCGGGATATTGGTGTCGTAGCCAGCGTTATAGCTTAAACTTAGTTGCTCAGCGTAGGTAGGCAATAACTGCGTGATACTCTTCGCAAAGTAAGGCTGCCAATCGCTAAAGACTCGCTCACGATAATGATGAATAAGAGCCGCATGACTAGCAAGCCCTTTGTCCCATGATTTTAACTCAGTAAGCTGCACTGGCGTTAAGTGACGGCTCTTTTTTAGTAAACTATTGCGCTGTTTTAGCAAACGCTGATAAGCGACCCATTGCGGATGAAAACCCTGTTTCATGTGAAACACTAGCCAATCTAATAGCTGCCGGCGACTGGCACTGCCCTGCTCTAACATATCCATCGATGACGGATCTATCAGTAATGTGGGTAGTTGCTCTGTTAAAATGCTTTGGTTATAAACTGTGGTTTGATTCAGCCGTAGAACCGTCGTTGCATCCGCTTGTTTTTGAATAGCTAAGGTACTGCCATCATTGAGCTTAGCGTGTACCGTTGCCGCATTTTGATGGTGCTGAATATAACGTTTAGGCTGATGATGGCGGAAGCTTTTACCTCTTGAAAGCAAGAATATCGCTTCAAGTAATGAGGTTTTGCCACTGCCATTTGCACCGATAATAACGTTGCAAGCAGCAGTGCTTAAACTGATCTGGGTCAGATTACGCAGGTGTGAAATTTGTAGACGTTCAATCATAAGGGTGACAGCCGCCTATATTACGCCCACTATTTAGTAAGCAAAAGTTTATTACTGTTATTTTTCATAAGGTTACCAAGTTATATACGCATAGGCATAATAACATACTGATGAAAGTCATCATTGAGCTGATTGACCAATACCGAGGCATTGGATTGGCTCATATGCATTTGCAAATCACCTTGAATCACGCCCAAAACGTCTTGTAGATACGCCGCATTAAATGACAACTCCATCGGCTCGCCTTGGTACTTTGCTTGTATCATCTCGACTGCCTCGTCTTGCTCAGCATTATTAGCACGAACTTCTACCATGCCATCACTGGCAAAATTAAACACCACACCGCGCGATTTCTCATTACTTAAAATTGCCACACGGCGCAGCACATCAGTCATTTTTTCTTGGTTAAATAGTGCCAATTTATCGGTATTGCTTGGCATGACGCGGCGATAATCAGGGAATTTACCATCGATAAGACGCGCGGTAAAAGTCACCATTAAATCATCACTCACCTGCCCTGTACTATCCACATCACCAAAGGGTAAGCTTACTTGTAAGAATTCACGGCCAAAGCTCAATGTCACAGCATTGTCTTTATCGCCCAGCATCTTGCCAAGCTCAGAAGCCAAACGCTCAAGCTCAATCACCGCTTTACGCGGCAAAATCGCTTGCATATTTAAGTCGCTACTGACATCAATAGCACTACGCGCTAACGCCAATCTATGGCCGTCAGTCGCAACCGTAGTCAGTTGCTGCTGTGACACATCAAATAGCATACCGGTCAGATAGTAGCGTACATCTTGGATAGCCATTGCAAATTGGGTTTTATGAATTAAGTCGGTCAAACGACTACGACTGATAGTCAAAGGTGTGATATTTTCAGGATTACCAAGACTTGGATAGTCTTCGCTTGGTAATGTGCCTAAAGTAAAACGACTTTTACCACTGGTCAGCAGGCAACGCTCATTTTCTTGAGTGGTCAGATTGACCTGCGCTTGCGACGGCAATGATTTACAGATGTCTCTGAGCTTTGTGGCAGGTAATGTGGTGGTACCTGCTTCGATACAGGCACCAGCAGGCAATTTTAATGTCGATGTCAGCTCTACTTCTAAGTCAGAAGCAGTTAAAATAAGCGCCCCCTCAGACAATTGCAGCTTAATATTGCCCAAGATAACCATGTTGTGGCGCTTATCGGCGGCCTTGGCAATCAAGTTAATGGCTTTCAGTAACGACTCTCGATTAATCGATAATTGCATGCTTAGTTACTCTTGTTTATTAGTTGCTCTTATTAAAAGAATTTTTATACGTTTTTAAATCATAGGGTTTTAAAATAATGGCTTAATAATACCTTGTCTACTGATGATAATCCATACAGCGTCTGTCCGCTAATCATTAAAATATTATAAATCATATCGACTCGTGACAACATTATGACGCCATAAGCTTCTAACCCGCTTGCAACATCAAGGCAAGCGTTTTGTAATCCTTATCAAACGCGGGGTCAGCGGCGCGTAGCTCATTGACCTTATCACAAGCATGCATCACTGTCGTGTGGTCGCGTCCACCAAATGACTGACCAATCTCAGGAAAGCTATCACTGGTTAATTCGCGTGATAACGCCATCGCTATTTGTCGTGGTCTAGCAATGCTGCGCGTACGTTTACGACCCATGATATCTTTTACGCTCACATCATAGTATTCGGCGACCACTTTACGAATATTATCCATATTTACCGCTTGCACACGCATCGCAACGATATCTTTTAGGGCGTATTGCACCATCTCAAGTGTAATGGGCGCTCCCGTCAAGTTGGCATTGGCAAACACCTGATTGAGAGCACCTTCTAATCGCCTGACATTAGAAACCACGTTTTGAGCGATGAATAGGGCACACTCTTTAGGCAGGCTCATGCCGTACGATGCCGCCTTTCTTTGTAAAATTTGTACTCGAGTGTCAATCTCAGGTGGATCTACTGCAACCGTCAAACCCCAAGAAAAGCGCGACCTGAAACGCTCGTCAAACTCCGTCATTTGTGATGGATGACGATCTGATGCCAGAATCAGTTGCTTATCACCGCTGGTAAAATCTGCAAATAAGGTTAAAAACTCATTACTACTTTTTGTTTTACCCGCTAATACATGAATATCATCTACAATTAATAAATCTACTTTTTTTATTTTCTTTTTAAAATCTTCTATTTTATTATTTCTTAATGAATAAACTAATTGATTAATAAATTTTTCGGAAGTGAAATAGTAGAAAGTTAGATTATTTTTTAAATAGCGATGCGCTACAGAATGCATTAAATGCGTTTTTCCCAAACCAGAAGGTCCGTATATAAATAAAGGATTGTGACGATTTTTTGATTGGCGTTTTCCAAGCTCGTAACAGGCCTTATAAGCTAAGTTATTAGACTTACCAGTGACAAAGGTTTCAAAGGTGAAGTCAGGATTCAGATAGCTTAATGATTTGGCATCGGCAGACTCAATCAGTTCTGCATGACGCATATTGGCATCGATATCCGCTCTAGCAATATCATTATGCGTACTTTGAAAATTATAATCAGTAGGGGGAGGGGAGGGCTGGTCTTCTTCAAACAATGAGCCTGACTGGGCCAGATTACTATCAACCATCTCACGGCCAGCATTATCAACACGTACAATAACGGCTTCAATACTACCTTGGCTATGTTTAGCAACCAACTGCTCGATGTCGTGTAAATGATTCTTTTTGATATAGGTTACAAAGTAATCATTAGGAGCAAGAATAATCAAGCTATTGGCTTCTTGATGTGCAGATAACGGTCTCAACCACATCGTAAAGACATTATCTTTAACATGATAACGTAAGTCGTTTAGGCATTTATCCCAAATAGTTGCTGTATCAATCATGAAAAATACTAACCCCATAGTCCAAGGTGATCGGTCAAAAGAACGTCATTTTTATAGTGTAAATTTATCAGCTTTAAGCCCCAGAAAGCCTCTTTTCTTAACAAAGATATCTTATGATCACATAACTTAAAATCATACATCTAGTAGGGCGCCAATCTAACACAAACAGCCTGTGGATAATACCTCGTTTTTTGTGGATAAGACTGTGGATAGTTTTGTGGATAAGTATATATCATGAGTTATCCATATTCCACCCACAGGTTATCCACAACCTTACCCATAGTCTATCCTATTGATAAAAAAGTAAAAAATCGAGTTAACCACAGATAATACGACCCCCAATAACAACAATACTTATATATATTAATAGCTAATTATTATAGAGTTCGACACAAACTGTGGATAAGTTTCAAAAATCGATTATCAAAATAGTTTTTCTAAGAAGATAATTTGGGTCTACTGATATGAGTTTATTTAACTAAATCTCTTAGCTGTAAATATCTCATTACCGATAAATATAAGAAAACTCACTCTGTTGTAAAATCATCTGTATGAAAACAGAGCAAATTAGTTCGTTGACCAAAATACTATGCGGTGGTATAATCCTCCGCTATTACGAATTTAGTCCATTATTTTGATAGGTGAGTTATGAAACGTACATTCCAACCAAGCGTGATCAAGCGTAAACGTACTCACGGTTTCCGTGCACGTATGGCAACCAAAAAAGGCCGCCAAGTCTTAGCTCGTCGCCGCGCTAAAGGACGTCATCGCCTTACTGTATAATTAATCAGTAGATTGCGATAAGCATGGCCGATAGTGCTTGTTGTGTTTCTATTATTTTATAGATTGCGATCGTCAAGCATCACAACTGTCACTCAGCCATATATTAAAAGCGCCCACATAGGCGCTTTTTTTGTCTCTATACTTTGTTATTCTTTCTACGCTATTATCTCTGCTAGTGTTACTAGCTCTTATATTAGGTTGTATTATGTCCAATACCGTTTCAGCGCCCCCTAATGCTCGATTTACCAAAGCACAGCGTCTACTCACGCCTTCGTCCTTTCGCGAGGTATTTGACGCGCCTGAGCGTAAGCTGCATCAGAGTCATTTAATGGCGTTTGTACGTAGCAATCATTGTGAACAGCCTCGAGTCGGTATGGCCATTACCAAACGTAAAGTACCGACGGCTGTCACACGAAATTTAATCAAACGCCATGTTCGTGAACAATTTCGTATAAAGGCAAGTCACTTAGAAAACAAAGATATTGTATTTATTGTCAAAAAGTCTATGAAGCAATTAAATAATAAAGAAATAATAAATGAAATTAATAATATCTTTAAAAAGATAGAAAAAAAATAAAATGAATTTTTTATTAAAAGTAGTAAATAATTTTTTATATAAGTTGTTTTATTATTTTATTGTTTTTTATCAAAAAGTAATCAGTCCTATTTTACCTGCGCGCTGTCGTTATTATCCAACTTGCTCAAATTACGGTAAACAAGCTTTAGCATGGCATGGCGTTTGGTCAGGTAGTTGGCTATTATTAAAACGTATTAGTAGCTGTCATCCGTTAGGCGGACATGGCATTGATTTTGTGCCACTACCTTTGTCTTCTTATCATTATCAATATATATCGCCTACGACACCAGTTCATGGCAAAGCGCATAGCTGGTATGTTTATAAAGATACTAAGAGCTATGTGGCTCGCCTAAATCATCTAATGAAGTCGATATAAACTTTATTATCGACTGAGAAGTTGTGGATATCTTTTAAGTTACCCACAACTTATCCACACGCTTGTATCATTTAGAGCGGTTTTTTAGTAAAATGATGAACATTTTATGTGATTGACTGCTGGTATGACTGCTAGGAAAGGGGTTTGATACTGTGTGGTGGTCATGACACATGCCTGATTTTTCATTCCCTAATTTTTTAATCTAGGAAAGGTTTATGCAAAAGATATTTCGGGTGATGATCATCATTGCGATGCTAATCACCGCTTATCTGCTGATTTTAGCATGGCGAGATGATTATGCCGATGCACCAGCTGTAGACGCGGTACCAGAAACGTCAACATCGGTAGGGGCTGATATTCCTGCTACCACTGGCGCAGCAGGTGATATTCCAGCACAAATGCTACCAGTTGATGCGAGCGCTGTTGCGGCGGCACCTGAGACCAATACGGGTCTCATCACGGTCACAACCGATCGCTATGACATTAAAATCAATCCAGAAGGCGGGGATATCGTTTATGCGGCATTAAAGCAATATGATGCCACGCTCAATAGCGAAAAACCTTTTGTGTTGTTAGAAAATAATAGCGCTCGCGTTTACGTGGCACAATCTGGTCTTATCGGTCCAAACGGTATTGATACCGCCGAAGGTCGCGCCAAATATAGCCACGCTGCCAATAATTATGTGATGGAGAAAGGTCAGCAAACCTTATCAGTACCGCTTACCTATCAAAAAGATGGTGTAACAGTTACTAAGACCTTTACTTTTACCCAAGATAAATATCCGATTGATATCAGCTATCAAATCCAAAATGCTTCTGCCAAAGCTTGGCAAGGTCAGATGTTTGCGCAGTTAAAGCGTGACGATAGTAAAGACCCTGGTATGTCTGATAAAGGCGCGCTAAGCATGGCGACGTATTTGGGCGGCGCTTGGGGCACACCTGAAGATCCTTATAATAAATTAAAATTCGGTAAATTTAACGATGGTGAGTTGACCACGACCAGTGATGAAGGTTGGGTTGGCATCGTTCAGCATTACTTTGTTTCTGCTTGGACGCCTGAAAACTTTACGGGTAAGTTCTTTAGCCGTGAAACGGGTAATGATTACTTTATTGGTTTTAACAGCCAGCCTGTTAATGTGGCACCGAACAAGCAAATTACCTTAAATGCAACTCTCTATGCTGGTCCAAAAGTACAGTCTGAGCTAAAAGAAGTGGCAGTAGGTCTGAATCAAACCGTCGATTATGGCTTGCTCTGGCCAATATCAAAAATATTATTTGCGATTTTGGATGGTATTCATAAAGTCATCGGTAACTGGGGCTGGTCAATTATTCTGTTGACGCTGCTGGTTAAAATCGCCCTGATGTGGGTTTCTAATAAAAGCTACTACTCAATGGCGAAGATGCGTGCTATCGCCCCAAGACTGGCTGCATTAAAAGAAGAGCACGGCGACGATCGTATGAAAATGTCGCAAGAAATGATGGCAATTTATAAAGAAGAGAAAGTCAATCCGATGGCGGGTTGTTTACCTATTCTGATGCAAATGCCTATTTTCTTAGCACTGTACTGGGTATTGGTTGAAAGTGTTGAGCTGCGTCATGCGCCTTGGATACTGTGGATTCAAGATTTATCAGCGATGGATCCATGGTTCATTTTACCGCTCTTAATGGGTGCGTCGATGTTTATCCAGCAGCAACTAAATCCGCAGCCCGCTGATCCAATGCAAGCTAAAGTGATGAAGTTTTTACCGATTATTTTCACCGCATTCATGCTGTTCTTCCCAGCAGGTTTGGTACTATATTGGACGGTGAACAACTTATTTAGTATGACCCAGCAGTACATCATCAACCGTAAAGTTGAAGAAGAACAGAAACGTCGTACCGTGAAAGTTCTGGATTAAATAAAGTTCAAGTCTAAAATACCATCGCTACGGCGGTGGTTTTTTTATGTGTTAAGCTTTATTGTTTCTATCCAATATAGTGAGTGAAAAGTAAAATCGATACATCACGCACTGCTGATATCAATTTTTTTTGCTTGCTGTGCCTACGCAGACAGAGGCTACAAAAAATTAATATCAGCAATACCGTAGCGTTTTTAGGATATTTTGACTATAGCTACCGACTAAGATAGCTATATAAGCATACTTTAGGATTTTAATAATCTACTCGTTGAAGTTTGCTTTGTCAGTGCCTGCTAAGCCGTCTATAATGGGGTTTTTGCTTATTGAGAGTGATTGTGGATTCTTTAGAGATGGCACTAGCCGCCGATAATTTAGATGAGTCACCTAAAAATTCTAATGTATCTAGCCTGCCGACCATTGCGGCGATTGCTACACCGCTTGGGCGTGGTGGCGTCGGCGTTATTCGTCTGTCAGGCGCGCGTGCTTACGATATCGCTTGTCAGCTTACTGGTAAGTCGACTTTCACGCCGCGTATGGCCAGTTTTTGCCGTTTCTATCAGGCTGATGGCACGATTATTGATGAAGGTTTGGTGCTGTACTTTAAAGGCCCGCACTCGTTTACTGGCGAAGATGTAATTGAGCTGCAAGGTCATGGTGGCATGATTTTGCAAAATCAGCTGTTAGCGCGAGTGTTTGAGTTGGGCGCAAAACAAGCGGGCGCAGGGGAGTTTTCTTACCGTGCTTTTGATAATGATAAATTGGATTTGGTACAAGCAGAAGCCATTGCTGATGCGATTGATGCCACCAGCGCCGCTGCTGCCAGTAGTGCAATTCGCTCGCTTAGCGGTGAGTTTTCCCAAAAAATTAATCAGTTACTTGAGCAATTGATTCATCTGCGCTTGCACGTCGAAGCGGCGATTGATTTCCCTGATGAAGAAGACGTTGATTTCTTATCTGATGGGGTTATTCAAGATAAGCTTGAACAAACACAATCCAAAATACAGCAAGTGCTAGCGACCGCCAAGCAAGGTCAGCTATTACGTGACGGTATTCATGTGGTGCTTGCTGGCAGACCAAATGCGGGTAAATCAAGCTTGCTGAATCGTTTGGCAGGGCAAGAGCGTGCTATCGTGACCGATGTCGCTGGGACAACGCGCGATACCTTACAAGAGACCGTCGTGCTTAACGGCTTAACCTTGCATCTAACCGATACCGCAGGTCTGCGCGAGACTGAAGATACGGTCGAGCGTATCGGTATTGAGCGTGCGCGTACGGCAATTACGCAGGCTGATATGCTTCTGATGGTCTATGATGTGACTCGTGACCTTGCAAGTGACAGCACACCATTACAGCTGGCTGAGCAGCTATTTGGCGAGTTACCAGAAGCCAAGCGCTTACTAATTATTGCCAATAAAAGCGATTTATTGAACGATAACAGCAGTGAAGAAAGAATCGCTACTTCACAAGCAGAAATAAAAAATCGTGGCTATGAGCAGGTGAATGTTTCATGTGAAACAGGTGCAGGAATTGATGATTTGGTCGAAACCTTATGTGCTAAAGTAGGTTTTCATCCGCCAGAAAACAGCTTAATCGCCCGTACACGTCATATTGATGCGCTAAGACGTACCGCTGATTCCTTAGCAGAAGCACATGAGCAGCTGACAGTGTTTAAAGCAGGTGAGTTGGTGGCAGAAAGCCTACGCCAAGCGCAGCAAAGTTTGGGAGAAATTACTGGTGAATTTAGCGCTGACGATTTATTAGGAAAAATTTTTGGTAGCTTTTGTATTGGCAAATAACGAGTAAAAGTCTGCTTCTTTATCTGCATAGTAAAATTATCATTTTTTAGAAAATTTAGTTTTATCAATAATTATATTCGCCCTCACTATTAACCTAAGGAAAAGCGTATGCATTGCCCATATTGTAATGCGTCAGATACCAAAGTTATCGACTCACGGCTAGCAGCTGATGGCGCGCAAGTACGCCGCCGCCGTTCATGTAATAGCTGTCAGGAACGATTTACGACCTTTGAAGTGGTAGAAGTGGTAATGCCGCGTATTATCAAATCAAGTGGCAAAATCGAACCTTACGATAATGACAAATTGCGCCGCTCGATTTTATTACCGCTACAAAAACGTCCGATTACCATCGATGAGCAAGAAGCGATGATTAGTCGTATCGAGAAGCGCGTACGCCAAATGGGCGAGCGCGAGGTGAGCAGTAAGGTCTTGGGTGAGATTATTATGAGTGAGCTTAAAACGCTCGATGATGTCGCTTATGTGCGTTTTGCCAGTGTTTATCGTGATTTTCAAGATATCGACGCCTTTCATCAAGAAATTGCCAATATCCGTCCTAATGAAAAATAAGCATCACTCATGCTAAGTATTTAGCCTGCTTTCAAGTTTATATTGCTTACTCACTCTACTCTATAAAATCTTTAATAATAATTATCAGTTGTTGATTAAGTCCACCTTTATGTCAAACTCAAAACACTCTCAAGACGCCAAAGATCGCTATTTTATGATGCTTGCCATTGAGCAGGCCAAGCGTGGTTTGTATACGACGCGTCCCAATCCCGCTGTCGGCTGTGTGATTGTGCAAGCGGATAAAGTGGTTGGCCAAGGCTTTCATCCAAAAGCAGGGCAGCCGCATGCTGAGGTTTTCGCCTTAAAAGATGCTGGCATGCAAGCGATGGGCGCGACCGCTTATGTGACATTAGAGCCTTGTAGTCATACCGGACGTACACCGCCTTGTGCCCTAGGTCTTATTGAGGCTGGCATAAAACGTGTTGTCATTGCCGGTCTCGATCCCAATCCACAAGTGGCTGGGCGCGGAGTAAAACTGTTAGAAGAAGCGGGAATCGCCGTAACCGTCGGCGTGCTGACAGCGCAAGCAGAAGCTTTAAATAAGGGCTTTTTAAAGGCGATGCGTAGCCAAATGCCTTATGTTAGGCTTAAAATTGCCACCAGTCTTGACGGTCGTACGGCGATGGCGTCTGGAGAGTCGAAGTGGATTACCGGCACGGCGGCGCGCGAAGATGTACAGAAACTGCGTGCGCAAAGTGGCGTTATTATCACAGGCAGTGAAACGGTCATCGTTGATAATCCGCAATTAAACGTGCGCTCTAATCAACTAGGTATTAATCCTGAACAAGTACCACAACCTAAAATAGTGATACTCGATAGACGAGGGCGATTAGAACACGATTTACAGTCTGACTATCAGCTATGCCAGAGTCCAGAAACTCTTTATTGGCATGAAGAAAACTTAATTGAGTTATTAAAGAACTTAGTGAGTGACCATCACTGTTATGACGTCTTAGTAGAGGCGGGCGCAAGCGTTGCAGGAAGCTTTTTACAACTGCAACTGGTGGATGAGCTCATTGTTTATCAAGCACCTTGCTTATTAGGCACACAAGCACGGCCTATGGTCGCTATCAATCCATTAGCGTTAGCGCAGCAGCTACGTTTTGATATCCATAGTCATGAGCAGCTTGGTACTGATCTTAAGCTTACCTTATTACCTGTATAGTCGGCGTTATAAAAGCCTTGTCTTTCAATATTTTACCCACAAGATTAAACTTACATACAATGTATGTGGATAAGTGGAATAGTTTTATAAAGGTTTCACATGAAACTGTGTATAACTTTGTTTCACATGAAACTTACTAGTAATTGTTAATAATGTTTTAAAGTTATAATTTATTTAAAATCAGTTACTTATGTATATAGATCAAGTGTAGTGAATAATTATTAAAAAGCAGACTTATTGTGGATAACTCTTTAAAAACCAAGTTTCTCATACTACTACTCCTTATGTCAGCGCTAGTTATCCACAGTTTATCCGCTGAGCCTTTTTATTCTCGCTAATTTTATAGTAAGCGCTATAAACAGCTTAAAGACTAATAGCGATTATCGTTATTGATTTTGAATGAAATAATAGGTTTAAATAATATATGCTGCCTTTAACGGCCATAAAAAATACCAAGAGGTTAATATGTTTACTGGAATTATAGAAAGCGTTGGCAAAGTAAAGTCCATGCAGCCAACGGGCGGTGATATCCGCTTGACCATAGAATCTGCTGGCTTAGATTTTAGCGATGTGAAACTAGGCGACTCGATTGCTTCAAATGGCATTTGCTTAACGGTGGTGGAGTTTGGTAGTAATTATTACTCTGTCGACGTTTCACGTGAAACTATTGCTCGTACAGCGCTGGCAGATTTAAAGCCCGGTTATGCGGTGAACTTAGAAAAAGCCATGCTACCAACTACCCGTTTTGGTGGGCATATCGTTGCCGGTCACGTTGATGGGGTAGGCGTGGTTAGTAAATTGCAAAAAGATGCGCGCTCACTTTATATTGAAATTGAGATACCGCACGAGTTGGCACATTATACGGCTACCAAAGGCTCTATTACCCTTGATGGTATCAGTCTCACTACCAACTTAGTCCGCGATAATATCGTTTCGCTCAATATCATTCCGCATACCGCGCAAGTCACCAATATTGCCCAGCATTGGCTGGTAGGTAGTAAAGTTAATGTTGAGGTCGATATTGTGGCGCGCTATTTAGAGCGGTTATTAAACAAATCGCAAGCGGATAATGCACATATTAGCAGCCCGCAAAGTACGATTACTGAGGCGTTTTTAGCTGAGAATGGTTTTATGAAATAAGGGTTAAATAGCCAAAATCATAACCAAGCTGTTATAAAAGACAGATCTTGCAAACGCTTATTGGTTTTTAATCAGCGTTTGCAAAACAGTTTTTAGCTTTTGTTTGTTAATAGGCTTGGCCAAAAACTCATCCATGCCCACTTGTAAACAGGCAATTTTATCTTCTTCGCTGTTATTTGCGGTTAGCGCAACGATTGGAATATCATCGCCTTGCGCGCGAATCGCTTGGGTCGCTTGCAGTCCATCCATCACGGGCATCCGGCAGTCCATCAAAATAAGCGCAATTTCCTGACGCTGCGCTTGCAATTTGTCCAACGCCTGCTGCCCATCTTCCGCCACGATACTGCGATAGCCAATCTTTTCCAGTATCTTACAAGCTATTTTTTGATTGGTTGGACTATCTTCTACCACTAAAATCAGTGGCGCTAATGTTTCATGAGCGGCGTTATCTGCGCCTAACGGGCTACTGCTTTGCTGTTTGTTTTCTTGGCTAGTTATTTGCGGTAACAGTGTTTGTCTAACGGGTAGGGTTAATCGCAGTAATTCAGAGAGTGATAATGCCACATCGAGTGGTTTGTTTAAAAAACCGTCACATTGATCCAGTAACATAGAAGGAATGCGGCGCTCAGCTTTCATACTGACCAATATTTTTGGCAGCGCAGTATTAGACAGTAAGCTATTTAGAGCCTGCTGTTTATCGATATCTATACGTGCTTTATCTTCTGATTTCTCCAATTTATTTTCAGCGTCTATATTTTTATCATCAATGTTTATTTGATGTGATAACGCGAGCGTGATGTCTTCATAATATTCGTAATCTAAGAGCAAAATAGGTGCAAGTTTTTGCGCATCTTGCGCCAGTTTATTATTTATTTGCTCAAGCGCCACTCTATCTATAGAAGTGGAAATAGTGGCTGGGATAGATAAATAAGCGCACAAATCGCGTAAATGCTTGGCTCGCAGCGGTTGTTTAATGACGGCAATAAGATGAATATAAGTCAATTGCGGATTAAAGTGGTAAATAGGCTGATAGGCTGGTCGTCTACAAGGCAAATACAGCTTAAAAGTACTGCCTTTATTAAGCGTGCTTTTCATCTCAATAAAACCGCCTAATAGTTTAGCGAAGCTATTAACGTCGTTTAATCCGAGCCCTTTTATGGCGCTGTTTTTGTGCGCGTAGTTAATAGGGTGGTTTTTGATGTGAACACTGTTTTGGCTGTTGCTTTCATTAAAATACGTCAGCAGTTGGTGCTGCTTTGCGATATCGATGCCTGTGCCGCTGTCTTTTATACTAAACCGAATCCAGTCGTGCGATGGATGAATGGTAGTGTTTGATTTATCTAGATTGCCGTGATTCGTATCATGGCTGTTATTAGAAATGTGCTCTTTATCTACCTCGCCTATACTGGTACTTTTGATATCAGCTATGTCCGCATTGGTCACCGCATCGATGGTAAGTGACACATAGCCAGAATTGGTAAATTTAATCGCATTATCTAATAAATTACGTAGGATTTGCCGCAAGCGCCTATAATCGGTATCGATACAGCGCGGGCTGTCAGGTGCAAAAAAATACAAGAGCTCAAGTCCTTGCTGCCTTAAGCTTTCTACCATCGATTGACTGACTTGTTGACCAAGCTTATAAATATCCACCGCTTCAATAGATAGACGGGATGTACGAACCTCTATCTCTCCTATATCTAACATATCGTTTAGCATCGTCAGCATAGAATGGCTGGTTTGAGTCAAAGTCGTAACGATTTGATGTTGCTTAGCGCTCAGATTATCGGGATTGATAGGTTCTAACGTGTCAATCATGGCTTCTAACGGCAGGCGTAAATTATGCCCCATCGTTGATTTAAGTGCTTCAAACTCATCAAGCTGACGTTGTAGTTGACGGTTTTGCTGCTCCAAATGCGCGGTCTGTTCGACAAGTTCGTGAATATTATTTAGGAGAACGGTAAAACCATGCACCTGCCCGTGTTCGCCAAACCAAGGCGTGATATGCAACTGATAAGCTTTTTTATTGTGCAAACCGTAAACCAATAGCGTGCGCGTGACTCGCAAATCCGCCAGCTTTTGTAGCAGGGCTTGGGTTGATTCGTCTTTAGCAAAGAAAAAATCGGTCAGTTGATAGTTGCTATCGCTGTGAAAGGTGGTGTCAAATACTTGCTCAAAGCGATGATTAAAAAAGCTGATTTGGCCATGTCTCATAATCATCAGCATCGGCAGCGGCGCATGATCGACCAATCGCTCTAAACGATGCTTTAGGGTGGTAATGCGCCGATGGTTGCTGTGCAGCTGATAACTGATACGGCTCAGCGCGTGACCTAAACGCAAAAATTCATCTGTGGTTTTCTTTTCGATAAACGGCGGCGTGATATAACCATCCTTGGTATGGCTACTTAGCTCATCGGTATAAATGAGCAGCTGTTCCCAGTTGGCACGCCGTTTTAGGGTATAGAGTAAGGCCATGGCAAAAAGTAAGATGGCTGTCATCAGTGGCAGCCAATAGCGATACGACATCCAATTGATATCAAGCGCTTCATGCCGCAGTATCAGGTACACCTTGTGACCATTTTCAAGTCCAATGGTGCCAACCAAATTGCGATTATTTAGCTCGTAGGCACTATGATGATTGCTAGCAGAGGGCAAGGAAGTGATAACGTTGGGGAAGGTGATACCGGCAAATTCCCGTTCATTAGGACGGGTATGACGATGAATATAAGTCTGTCCAGACGGCATCATAAAAATCAGCTGATAGCTGATGTCTTTTAGAAAAGGTTTTTTTAAGACCTTTTTAATGTCAGTATTGTCAGGGTTGGCAAGCTCAGAAATCTCATACTGCAATGCATAAAAGCTCTCTATGCTGTCTTGCTTACTATCCTGCCTTATCTCATAAAACATGGTGAAGTAATACACTGACAACATCGCCAATAATGTCAGCGTATAAAAAATCAGCAAGCGTTGTAGAGACTGGAACTGTTGCATAAAAGCATGACCCTAAATCGACCGTAAGTCGGTGTGATGGCGCATCGTAAAATAATGATAAATCTGACAGATTTGCTTGCTGTGGCTTATTTGAGGAATAAGTAGCTGAGCCTGCTTACTATTATAGAGATAAATAGCACCATTAATAGCGCTGGATGGCTGCTATTACAATCATGGCACAACACCACAAACTCACCTATAATAGACAAATTAACCATAAATACTGCCTGACTATGACCACACTTGCTGCACAATCTGATATATCTATTGACGCCAATCAAGCTGAGCAAAGCGCCGTAACCGAAATACCAACAGTCGCTAAGCCGCTAAGAGTGATATTTGCCGGTACACCTGAGTTTGCTGCTGTCAGCCTTGAAGCGCTTATCAAGCAGCAAGATGCGTTGAATATAGATATCGTTGCGGTCTATACCCAGCCTGATCGCAAAGCAGGGCGCGGGCAAAAGTTATCAGCATCTGCCGTCAAGCAAGTGGCATTGGCAAATGACATCGCGGTTGAGCAGCCTCTCACCTTTAAAAAATCTAGCACAGAAGGTATGGCTGCACGTGAGACTTTACGTACTTATCAGCCAGATGTCATGATTGTCGCGGCTTATGGTCTGATTTTACCGATTGGCGTATTGTCCACGCCTACTTATGGCTGTCTAAATATTCATGCTTCGCTGTTGCCACGTTGGCGCGGTGCCGCCCCGATTCATCGGGCATTACTAGCGGGTGATAGCGAAACTGGTATTACCATTATGCAAATGGATAAGGGGCTTGATACTGGTGATATGCTTTACAAGGTCAGCGCACCTATCGAAGCTGATGATACGGCCGCCAGCTTGCATGATAAGATGGCAGCACTTGGCGCGGCGGCTATTACTACCGTATTAAAAGACTTGGCGCATTACCAAGCACAAGCGGTTGCTCAAGATAATAGCAAAGCCAATTATGCGGAAAAATTGGTCAAAACCGAAGGCGAAATCGACTGGACGCAGTCTGCTACACAGATTGAACGTCAGATTCGTGGGTTGACTCCTTGGCCTGGTGCCTACACCTTTTTAGCAGGGCAGCGCGTCAAAATTTTGGCCAGTCTGCCGGTAAATACATCACAGCAAACCATTAAGCCTGCGGGCACTGTTATCAGCGTTGGGCGAAAAGCCATACTGGTCGCTTGCGGCAAAGACACTACTAGCGAACCACAAAGTAATGAATACTCAGCGACGACTTTGGCGATTACCAGCTTACAATTTGCAGGTGGTAAGCCAGTGACTGCTGAGCAAATTTGCCATGGTAATCAATTAAACGATGGCGATCAGTTTATGGCAGAAGTAAAGTAACTTACTTACGCTTAATGTATTTAATAACAAGCACTCTAACTTTTATCAGACGCTGTCGATCAGACGTCAAGGAAATTCAATTTAATGAGACAAACCAGCACTGCACCAAGAAATAATAAGCTCAAACCGTCAAGCAACCTTATTATGAATGGTAGCGTCCGTGTCCGGGTGATTCGCACTTTATTGGCCATTCAAAATGGCCAATCACTTGCCAGCGTCCTTGACCCGTTACTCAACAGTCTGCACGACGGCGATAAAGGCTTTGCACATGCCTTACTACTGGCGACACTGCGTCAGTGGTACGCGCTGGCGCGTTTGCTCGATACGCTAGCAGACAATCCTATCGATGAGGTCGAAGTTCGTACGACTATTCAAGTGGGCTTAGCGCAATTGCTGTATTTAGAAGTGGCGGACCATGCAGCGATTCATGAAACGGTTGAAGCGGCAAAAGAGATTGATTTTGCCCATGCAACAGGTTTGATTAACGCTATCTTGCGTAAAGTCGCTAAGAATCCTAGCAAATTTCGTAAAAAATGTGATAAAAAGCACAGTCTGCCGAACTGGCTTGCTTATCAGCTTAAGCAGGACTGGGGCGAGCAGTATGACGAGCTGATGCAAGGTTTGCGCCATGCAGCACCGATGTTTTTACGCGTAAACTCAGCGGTTAGCTCAGTAGAGGATTATCAGAAAACACTTGATGGGGCAGAAATTGATGCAGACATCGTTGAGCTAACGACTGGTTTTAATTTACCGAACTCATCAGATACAGCTATAGCAACAACGCTATCCACCAAAGGTCTCCGGCTACATCAAAGCACAGCCGTAAACGCTTTGCCTGATTTTGCTTTTGGAGTTGCCAGCGTACAAGACATGCATGCTCAACTTGCTGCTCCGATTATTAATAAAGCGTTAATGGCTAAAATAAGCACTGATAAATCTAATACAGACATTGATTCAGAAGCCAATAATAATGAGCTGCATATCTTAGATGCTTGCGCGGCACCCGGTGGTAAATTGGCTCACTGGTTAGAGCTCATAAGCGCTAATAACGAATCATCGTTGTTTCACGTGAAACAAGATGATGCTAAATCGACACCAGTAATAACTGATATCAAGGTAACAGCTATCGATAATGAAGCGCCGCGTATTGAGCGTATTCGTGAGAACTTACAGCGCTTAAATTTAAGTCAGTACGATTTGCAGCAAGCAGAGAAAAGTGTCGCACTGAATATTGTCTGTGCTGATGCCACCAGATGGCAGCATGGGAAAAATAAAAAAGCGGCTACCAATGAGCCGGTATTTGATGCAATATTACTCGATTCTCCTTGTACTGCGACAGGCGTGATTCGCCGTCATCCTGATATCAGTATTTTGCGTACCGAAGAAGACGTTGAGCAAACTGCATTATTACAAGCGGATATTTTGCATAATTTATGGCCACAATTGAAAGCGGGTGGTTATCTATTGTATGTGACCTGCTCTATCTTAAAGCAAGAAAACGTCGAGCAAATGCAGGATTTTATCAGTCATCATAATGATGCGGTAGCGATTGAGTTTACCGAATATTGCAGTTGGGGCATCGCGCAAGCAATCGGTCGTCAGTGCTTGCCCATTGATAGCGAGAGTGGTGATGGGTTTTATTATGCGTTGCTTCATAAGACAATGGCATAAAACTGCTGAATAAACCGTTTTAAATATTGAATAACCTCATTATAGACAGGACAATCTAATGAAATATATCAGTACCCGTGGTCAGACAGCGCCGATGGATTTTAGTGATGTGCTATTGATGGGTCTTGCGCCAGATGGCGGTTTAATGCTGCCTGAGCACTATCCAAACATTGATAGCAGGACTCTTGATGAGTGGCGCACGCTCAGCTATCCACAGCTTGCCATGGCGATTATGCAGCGCTTTGCCACTGATATTCCTGCCGCTGATTTGCAAGATATCATCGAGCGTACTTATACCACCGAGGTATTTGGTTCTGATGAGATTGTTCCTGTCCGTAAGCTTGAAGATAATTTATATATTTTAGGACTATCAAACGGTCCAACATTGGCATTTAAAGACGTTGCCATGCAGTTCTTGGGCAATGCCTTTGAATACGTACTGAAAAGAAAAGACGCGCGTATTACCATCATTGGTGCAACCAGCGGTGACACCGGCAGTGCAGCAGAATATGCCCTACGTGGTAAAGAAAATATCGAAGTCTTTATGCTGTCACCGCACGGCAAAATGAGCGAATTCCAGCGTGCGCAAATGTATAGTCTGACCGATGATAATATCCATAATATCGCCATCGACGGTATGTTTGATGATTGCCAAGATATTGTCAAAGCGCTGCAACAAGATGCCGAATTTAAAGCGGCTTATAACCTCGGTACAGTCAACTCTATCAACTGGGGTCGTATCCTTGCGCAAATCGTTTATTACTTTAAAGCCTATTTTGCCGTTACGACGAGCAACGATGAAAAAGTCAGCTTTAGCGTCCCATCAGGTAACTTTGGTAATATTTGCGCCGGTCATATTGCCCGCGAAATGGGACTGCCAGTTGACCGTTTAATCGTCGCGACCAATGAAAACGATGTACTAAACGACTTCTTTAATCAAGGTGCTTATCAGCCGCGTCCGACCGATAAAACTTACGTAACGTCCAGCCCGTCAATGGATATCTCTAAAGCCTCTAACTTTGAGCGCTTTGTCTATCTACTACTCGACAAAGACAGCGCCCGTGTCAGCGAGTTATTTGAAGGGGTGAAATCCGGTCAAGGTTTTGATTTGTCTGACTTGATGGAGGCGGTCAATACGCGTTATGGCTTTGCTGCGGGCAAATCGACCCATAGCGACCGCTTGCAAACCATTAAAGCGCTTTATGAGCAGCATGGTGAGCTAGTCGATCCACACACAGCCGACGGTATTAAAGTTGCTAAAGAATTACAGCGCGAAGGTGAAGTGATAGTTTGTGCCGAAACAGCATTACCAGTTAAGTTTGCCGATACAATTGTCGAAGCTATTGGTCACATAGAGATTACTCGCCCTGCTCATACCGAAGGCTTAGAGGACTTACCGCAGCATGTGGTGGTGCTAGATAACAAAGCTGAGCTGGTCGCTGAGCAAATCCGTCAGCACGTGACGCCAAATCTTACCTAGGCAGCTTATTTATATAAAGTATTCATTGAAATTAATATCCAATTAAAGGTTACGCTATTGTAATAAAGTGTTTATGATTGTGTTATGGTAGATATAATTGTAATATTAGAAACAGCGTCGGCGAGTCATCATTATGCTCGGCGCTTTTTTAGCAATCAAACCCGTCAATCATATCAGTCGACAACACTGAACAGCTGCTCTAGAGGCTTTATGATGGTGATACTTAAGCCTTTTATACTTTTATTTTCTAATCGTTACTTAATGACTAGAATGGAATTTTGAACCTAAGTAATAGACTTAAGTAGACCAGATTCGACGCTAATAGCGCTACATATTGTGGATATAAAAATGAAGATGAGCTTAAAGAAGATAGCAAAAGCACTATTACTGACGACATTTAGTGGTGCAATGCTGCTGACCACTGACCACTGACCACTGACCACTGACCACTGACCACTGACCACTGACCACTGACCACTGCCCACGCTAATAATCCACCGCCTACTATTAAGGCTGATGCGCCCAATCGCTATATCGTCAAAAAAGGCGATACCTTATGGGATATCTCAGGGCGTTATCTCGATAGTCCTTGGCGCTGGAAAGAGATTTGGGCGACCAATAAGCAAATCAAAAACCCCAACCTTATTTATCCTAACGACGTTCTTATTCTATGCGTGATTCAAGGTAAAACCTTGGTCGGGGTCGATACCGGCGAAGGTTGCGCAGGAGTTGAAAAACAATTGACTGGTAATGTGGTTGCCAGCTCAGTCACGGTGACCTCTACTGCTAATAGTATTCCCCCTATTCCGTGGTCTGCTATTCAGCATTGGCTCGACAAGACCATCATTGTTAATCCAGCAGATTTTAATACCACCCCATACATTTTAGCCTCAAAAAAAGGCAATTTAATTACCGCTAGTGGCGATAAAGTCTATGCCAAAGGCGTACCACTTATCGTTGGCCAGCGTTACGGTATTTACCGTGAAGGCGAAAAATATGTCGAGCCTAAAACACAAAAAGTTATCGGTTTAGAAGTCACGCAAGTCGCAACTGGGTTAGTGACGTCTACCGAAACCAATGGCGTGACCAGCTTGCAGCTTATCGACAGCTATGGCAAAGAAGTCCGTGAAGGCGACCGCGTTTTTGTGGAGCTAAATAATTCAATACCGCCAGTATTTTATCCAACGCCAGCAACCGTTAATCGCGGCGGTATGATTGTTCGCGTGATGGATTCTATTAGCTCAGCGGCTAAGGGCAGCGTCGTTGCTATCAATTTGGGCAGCGCACACGGTGCCAAACCTGGAGATGTATTGACCGTTTTTCAAAAAGGCGCGGTCATACGCGATATCAAGGATAATGACACGCCAGTCCGTTTACCAAGCGAGCCTACTGGTATGGTAATGGTGTTTAATACCTTTGATAATATCAGCTATGCGTATGTGCTTGATTCTGAGCTACCGCTTAATGTCGGTGATCAGCTGTTACCACCGCCGTATCTATAATAAGTTCAATATCTCTAATAAGTACAATACTTATTCTTTGAGCTAAAAGTTTAACTTAAACTAAATGAGCTAGATGATTATGACCGCAGTCACTTCTCTTTTATCCGCCGAGCAGCGTGCCGTTTTGGCGCTGTGGACTGAAGTGAATGCGTCATTATCAGCATACCATAAACTCATCTCTAACTTTGGCACGGCAGGGCTTGCTTGGAATGCTAAAGTAGAGGCATGGCGTCAATTGGGCATTCATAGTACCCATCTTAAGCGTCATGAGCAGCCAGAACAAACGCTCACTACTATCGATAAAATCCAGCAAGCATTGTTAGACGGAAAATACGGTCTTTTATTTGCTGACCAGCCTGACTATCCAGCGCAGCTGCTAGAAATATACGACCCACCACCATTGTTATTTTACCGCGGTGATAAAGCGCGTTTGCAGCAAGCGCAAATCGCCATCGTTGGTAGTCGCAAACCCACCGCCCACGCGCAAAAAATCACCTTTGATATGGCGCAATACTTAGCGCAAGCTGGTTATATTATCACTAGCGGTCTTGCGCTGGGTGTCGATAAGCGCGCCCATTTAGGTGCTTTAGCTCAGTCTGATGCCGAATATCAAGGCCGTACGGTTGGCGTGATGGGGACGGGGATTGATGTCAATTACCCCAATCATCATGATAAATTATTTAGTCAGATTATTGATCAAGGCGGCTGTATCGTCAGTGAGTTACTACCGCACACGCAGCCGCACAAACACACTTTTCCGCGCCGTAATCGTCTAGTTGCAGGACTTAGCCTCGCGACCATTGTCACTGAAGCGACCATTCAAAGCGGCTCACTGATTACTGCGCGCCTAACCTCCGAGCAAGGTAAACAAGTTTTTGCCATTCCAAGCCATATTGATAATAGTAATGCCGAAGGCTGCCATCATTTAATACGTGAAGGTGCAACGTTGATTTATCATCCGCAGCACGTCCTTGAAGATATTAATAATCAGTTGGACTATAGAGCGCATACCTATCAGCCGTCATCTAATGCAGAGTCTAGTATTGAGCGGGCAACTCTTAGCCAAAGTACCAATTCTCTAAATACAGAGAAGCTCTCTACCAAAAGTATTAATCAATCGCCACAATCTAACCTCAAACCTTCTTCCCATACTAGTGTTATTCCTGAGCATTTAGCGCTCATTTATGAGCCACTTGATTGGCATGGGCAGGATTTAGATGCGTTGTTAAATACTACTGATATGTCGGCCGCGCAATTGATTGGGCAACTTATGGAGCTGGAGTTATTAGGGGTCATTAGTGTACAAGGTGGGCGTTATTTGCGCGTGTAGTTTTATTATTAATCAAAACGCGATTTTAAGAAATCTTTAAACCTGCTGTTTTACCCATCGTTTAAGTTGTATTATACCCCTTCATACTTTTTTTCTTATTCCGCTATGTCTACATCTAAAGCTCTTATCACCGATTCTGTCATCGAAGCTGCGCATTGGCTACAACAAGGTCAGCTGCTTGCATATCCGACCGAAAGCGTTTGGGGTATCGGCTGTGATGCTTATGATAAAGCTGCCGTACAGCATATTTTGACCATCAAGCAGCGACCACAAGCCAAAGGTATGATTGTCATTACGGATAGTGCGGAACGTTTAACGCCCTTACTAGACGCTTTAGATGGAAGTCAGCGCCAACAAATCATCGAGAGCTGGCAGACAGATAATGCTGATGATAATTTGCAAGGTAAGCAAGCGCATACCTGGCTACTGCCTATTCCGCAGCCGCTTGCTAATACCCTTCCTTCTTGGATAACAGGGCAACACCAGACAGTAGCAGTGAGAGTCATTGCTCATCCTGTTATCGCTCAGCTATGCGAACAATTGGTTAGTGCTCATAACCCATTTGGGCTGCTGGTTTCCACTAGCTGTAACCCATCAGGTGAGCCGCCTGCCATGAATTTTTCTGAAGCCTATGATTATTTTGGTGAGCGTATTAAATATTTGCAGGCTGAGACATTAGGTTATACCTTACCCAGCCAAATTCGCGATGCAACCACTGGTTTAATCGTTCGTTAAGTAAAATAACTAATTAAATAGTAAAGTATATTCTTTAATTTCACTATTGACAGAAATTAAAGAATAGCGCAGTATGAGTTATTAAGATAACCGAATTATTCAAGATAGTGAGTAGATAGTCATTATGAAACTAAATCCTGTGACCGAAAAGTTTATCTTACATTGGGGCGAAATGGGCTCGCAGTGGGGCGTTAATCGCACCATGTCACAGATACACGCGTTGTTATTTATCATCGGTAAACCGCTTAATGCTGAAGAAATTACAGACACACTTGGAGTCGCACGCTCTAACGTCTCAAACAGTATCAAAGAGCTACAGCACTGGGGTCTAGTACAAAAGGTCTCGATATTAGGGGATCGTCGTGATCATTTCACTACCAATACCGACGTTTGGGAGCTGGCACGTATCATTGTCGTTGAACGTCAAAAACGCGAATTGGAACCAACGGTACAGTTTTTACAACAGCTGATGGACAGCCCTGAATTTGAACATGAGAATAGTGAGGTAAAAGCTCGTATCCGTGAAACCCAAGAATTTGTTGATACCGTAACCACTTGGTCTTCAGAGATGCTTAGATTGCCGACGAGTGCGCTTAAAAAAATATTGAAATTGGGCGCTAGTATTAAAAAGGTCTTACGCTAGGAGTAAGAAGTATTATTTAAAATAAAAAATTTACCTCATTATTTCTGTTTAGACAGAAATTAATGTAATGTCTCTAACTAGCTATTCTCATTAACTATTATCACTAGCTCATTTCATATTAACAATAAATGGATGTGTCATATGAAAGCGAATAACGCACAGGCTAATAAAAATACAGCCATCAAAAATGCTATCAATGTAGTGAAGTGGCAGGATTTGCGTTCGTTAACTCGAGGTCAAATTGCTTACAACGTTATTTTGCCTTATCCATTTTTATTACTGTCATGGTGGTTTGCCAGCCAATCATGGTATGTCTTAGCGTGCGGCGCGTCTTATTTGTTTTTTGCGGCGGCGTTCCGTCAAGCTCACGATGGTTATCATCATAGTTTGGGTACAGGCAAACGCACGACCACCGGCATATTATTATTGCTTAGCGTGCTCTTGATCACCAGTTTGCATAGCATTCGCGCCACTCACATGGAGCATCATCGTAACCCGTTGGGCGATAGTGACATTGAGGGCAGTCTGGCAAAAGTGTCATGGTGGCAAGCGATGCTCGGCGGTGTCACGTATCGGTTAAGTATTTATCGTCAAGGCTTACGTCTGAGCAGTCGTCGTAATCAGCGTATCGCGTATTTAGAGTTTGGTTTGATTGCTTTGGTTATTGCGACTGCGCTCGTGCTGAGTGTATTTCCTATCGCCGTTCCTGCCATTGCAATGTCAGCGCAAGTATTTATGTATCACATACTGACCATGATGTTGGCCAATGCCAGCGTCGGTATTATTGCGGTGTGGGGCGTGCACCATGATTGTGATGAGACGGTTGCTCGCACCGAGCGTAATCTATTGGTCAATTTTCTGACCTTTAATCTACTTTATCACGTCGAGCATCATTTATTTCCTGCTGTGCCGTCTAATCATTTACCACAGCTCTCCAAGCGTTTAGATGCAGAAGTACCTCATCTAACCGAAGCGCGCGTATTGCCAACGATGGCTAACGTCGTAGATTTTATTAATCATCACTGGCATAAAATAAAAGCAAAATACCAAAGTAATAATGATAGTGACTGTCCTATTCGTAAGCGTTTTGCTTAGGATAATTATCGGATAAGTTGGCTTTTCTAAGGGTATCGTTATGAGTTTAGACGCTAATGAAAGTAGTGAAAACTATTCAAAATCAAGTGTTATAGGAGCATATTTATTCTTCGGTGGAGCTATCGGTGGCGGCTTAATAGGATTGGTAGTCGCTATGTTTATTGTTCTGCAAGCTGTCTTACAAAATGCTGTTTTGCAAAATATAGTGCGTTCAATAGTGCTAGCTCTATTAACAATATCTAGCTTTGCATTTTTTGGTTTTATTGTCGGCCTAATTCCTGCAACATTGACTGGTTGTTTAGTTGCGCATTTTAAGCTATACCGTAACCATAAAGGTTTATCACAGTCAGCTATCATCGGTGCAATATCGACGGTTATTTGTACTTTATTGATCATAGGGTTTAGCGACATCAATTTTTCACTCGCTGCTTGTATCTTTGCTACATTAATTGAAAGTGCGAGCGGATATTTAATAGGATTATTTACCTTACCAAGAGCATAAATTAAAACCATATTTTTAAATAAACATCCACTAATTTTCTATAGTACCTTCACTGGCTTTGCGAGCCTCCTATTTATACTCAATGAACGACTTATATAAATAGGAGAAATATAATGAATAATAATTTGAGAACTTACCCTCATTTAACCGTGATTACTTTGTTTGCAGGTATTGGTAGCGTGGTTGGCGGATTGATTGCCGAGCTGGCTCTATTGTTTATCTTCCAAGAGGCCAATTTTGTCCAAATTGGGTATCAGCCATTGCTATACGTCAGCTTATTGGGTTTTATCCCTGCCTTACTAACGGGTATTATCATCGCCAGCCAAAAGCTATGGCGCAAGGATAATAAAAGTATACGCACAACATTTTTAGTAGGGTTCATAACCTCAGATATTTATATGGGTGCAATCGTCTTATATTTAGGCATCAACTCATGGATAGAAGTTAGCGTGTTATTGGCTTTTATGGGTATCGTTGGGCTGTTTGGCGGCATTAACTCAGCCATTGCGGGCTGCATTGCTTTACCAAAAGCATGTAAAAGTCATTTTGATATCAGCGCTAAAAAAGTAGACGATGGTTACAATAGATTAAGTTTTACTAAATAATAGCAACGAAAATAATGTATACAGGGAGTAGGGTATGAATATTCTAATCAGTGGCGGCTCGGGATTTTTAGGTAGCGCGTTTAGTGAAGCAATCATTAAGCGCTATCAAAAAGATGATAAAAAAGTGCAGATTACGTGGCTGACGCGCGATAGTAAGCAGGCGCATCCTAATGATATTAAAATGATGACCTATGATGAGCTGGTGAAGTCAGATAAAAGCTTTGATGTTATTTTGAATCTAGCAGGCGCAGGGATTGCTGATAAACGTTGGAGTGACGCGCGTAAAGAGCAGTTGCTTGCCAGCCGTATCAAACCTACTGAGGCGATACTGGATTTTATTGCGCGTAGTAGTAGCAAACCTAAGCTATTGGTTAGCGGTTCAGCGATTGGCTGGTATGGTCCTCAAGGTGATAAGTCTTTGACAGAAAGCAGTGGTTTTAACGCTGAGTTTTCGCATAAACTCTGTGACGACTGGGAACAGTTGGCGCTAAAGGCTACCGATCACGGTGTCCCTGTGGCTATCGTACGCACTGGCGTGGTTATCCATCCTAAGGGCGGTATGGTCAGTAAATTATTAACGCCGTTTAAAATGGGTGTCGGTGGTCAATTGGGTGACGGTAAGCAAATTATGAGCTGGATCAGTCGTACCGATTGGGTAAGAGCGGTGATATTTATCATTGAGCAACATCTTAGTAGTCAGAGACAGCAAGTGAATAGTATTGATAATACTCTAACAACAGCAAACGCTACGCCAGCGCTGGTTTATAACTTGACCGAACCCAATCCTGTGACCAATCATACTTTTACTAAAACGCTTGGCGCATGGCTACATCGTCCGACATTTTTTACTTTACCAGCATTTTTATTAAAGCTGATGTTTGGTGAGATGTCGACCTTGTTGATTGATGGGCAAAAGGTGCTGCCACAAGCGCTACTGGACGCAGGTTTTGAATTTGAACACACAGCTTTAGAGCATGCACTGGAGCAGCAAGGGTGAGTTTTTAGAGGTATGTTTCATGTGAAACAATGGATTTAAAACAACGTTTTTGAAGCATTGATTTAAAAATAACGTTAAATTACTAAGTGCTTTATATTTCTAGTTCTATAAAGTTTCAATAAACCATCATGCTGTCTACAACAGGTAAGAATATTGGCGTACTATAAGCCCGTCTTTGTCTGATTCAATTTTATCATGTGGCCTTTTATCATTCTTACCCAGCTGCTCGCCCTGATGAGTAGCGTGATATTTTACTGGTTCTTTCAACCAAAACAGCGCTTAGCTAAAGCCGGTTTGTTTTTAAGTATTTTTATTATCAACAATGTTTTTCTGCTCTACGGCTTGAGTGAATTTTGGCGCGAGCGCTTTCATGTCTATCTGGTTGTCGGCATTTTACAAGGCTTTATGTTTTATGCCGCATTAATAACTGCGGTTATTGCCTTGGTCTATGTTTATATTCTTAAACAAAAACTCCGGCCAAAACTTATACGTGCCGTTGCAGCGATAACTTATATTGGCATTGTGGGCTTGGCGGTATTTAATGCCTACTCACCAGTCGTCCATCGTCTAAACGTCACGACAGATAAGCCACTTAAGCGGCCGCTGCAAATTGCTTTGGTGTCTGATACGCATTTGGGTAGATGGTTTGGCAATCGGCAGATTGATAAGCTGGTCAAGCTGATTGATGCCCAGAATCCTGATGTCGTGGTCATCGCAGGCGACGTCATGAATGATTCTACTGACGCTTATGATAAAACCAATATGCATGCGCACTTATCAAAATTGACAGCGCCGCTCGGTGTCTATGCCACTTTAGGCAATCACGATTATTCTGGTAACGAAGTGGCAATTGCCAAGGCCGTTGAACGCGCGGGGATACAGGTAATTGACAATAAAAGCATTTGGTTAGACGATTCAGTCTTGCTGATAGGGCGTTCAGATGAGACAGATCCCGCACGTCCGGCTGCGATAGAGTTGCTTAGTGAAGTGAGGGCGGATAAGCCGGTGGTATTTTTAGAGCACAGCCCTGCTGACTTAGAACAAATAAAGGGTTTGCCAATCGATTTGCACCTGTCAGGGCATACGCATGGCGGGCAGATATTTCCTTTAACGATATTACTAAAGTGGTTTACGCCGCTGGTTTATGGGGCAAAGTACAGTGAGGGCACGCAGTTTTTGGTGACTTCTGGCTATGGTATTGGCGCAGTACCCTTTAGGCTTGGCACGCGCTCTGAGATATGGATGATTACCTTGCAGTCGGCGCAATAGTAGTCATCCCAGCGCTCACAAGTATTGAAAAAGCAGTCGCTATAATCCGCTAATTTATAAATACCGCCACAACCCAGCAAACGCTTTATCAAAATATTATCTCGCTAGGAATTTTCATGCGCTACGCATTTATTATCACTATTATTGTCCTGCTGCAGCTGTTTAGTTTTGGCGCAGCGTGCAGTCTAGAATGGTGGCTACAGCCTTGGAGCACGCCTTTATTAATACAAAACACTTGGATTGCTGTCTTTGCGGCTACCAATGTTCTTTTGCTGCTTAGCGTCACAAAATCATTTGCCAATAGCTATCGCTGGATAAGTGCTTGGATGATGGTGATGCATTTTATGCTACTAACGGCGCTATTGAGCAGTCTATTATATGGTGGTTTTTGGCTTTTACATGCTTTGGGTATTCCTACTTTTTATGATACAGACGTAATTAGTATTGGCTTACGCATTTTCGCCCTAGTTTTCTTTATAGGCCTATTTAGCTATACGCTGTATAACGCTTACGTGCCGGCGGTGCGCGAGTTGTCTATTAAGATTAATAAGCCGCTAAATTACTCGCTGCGTATTGCAGTAGCCAGTGATTTGCATTTGGGCCGTTTATTTGGCAATAAATCTATCGAACGGCTCAATGACATTGTGCAGAGCTATCAAGCAGACATATTGTTGATGCCAGGCGATATTATGGATGACAACACTGAGGCGTTTGCTCAATACCATATGGCAGAAGATTTGGCAAAGCTGGTGAATAGTCTGCGCTACGGTGTCTATGCGACGTTAGGTAATCACGATTTGTACGGTCACGAGCAGCCAATTAGTGAAGCTTTACAAGCTGCTGGCGTGCAGTTACTCAACGATGAAGCGACTTGTCTGTCGCATCAAGGCCAGCCGATTTGGCTTGTTGGACGTTTTGATAATCATAAACGGCAGAGGGTAGCGACGGCCGAATTGCTCAAACAAGTGAATACTACTGAGCCAGTAATTTTATTAGATCACCGACCGAGCGATATTATGGCGCATAGTCAGTTGTCGATTGATTTACAGGTTTCAGGACACACCCATAATGGGCAAATATTTCCAGCCAATTTTATTGTAAAGGCGATTAATCGCTTGGGCTACGGCTACGAAAAAATCGGTAAAGGTCACTTTGTGGTATCGTCAGGTTATGGATTTTGGGGCATACCTTTTCGTTTAGGCTCACGTTCTGAAGTTTGGCTCATTACGTTAAACAGTCAGCCGAATTCATAAAAACTATCTTTATCATATTAATGTCCTTGACGATTTAGTTGCAATAAATCTCGAACTGCCTATTAAACGCTAACCTCACTTTTTAGTGATAACGGCTATTCTATTTCTTAGGCTGCTAATAAATTTTGTGTACTGATGACGTCACGTACAAAGCCAGCAAAGCCATGGATAATATGATTGGTTTGCTGCTCAAGTCCTTGGTGCACGCTCATAAAATGAATAAAGCCATGCGGCGCACCATAGACCGTATAAGTTTGGACAGCTCTACCATAATCCTCTAACTGCTTGGCATACGCAAACGCCTCATCACGTAAAACGTCCAATTCTGCTGCAACGACATAGGTCGGGCAAATGTGGCGATTGTCACCGAGCATAGGCGACGTCAAGATATGTTGACGTGGCAGCGGACTATTTTCTAAACAAGCCGCATCAAAAACCGCCACATCGGCGTGATCGAGCAATAACCCTTCGCCGTATAGCTCCCAGCTTGGATAATCATTTTCGATATCCGTTACGGGATATAAAGGCATTTGTGCCAGTGGCTGCGGCAGGCGCTGCAATATCTCAAACGTTTTTTGCCCATCAACGCCTAAATCTTGCCATGCTTTTGCAGACGGCGTGATGACTTGTTGCGCAATCATGGTTGATAAGCCGCCGCCTGCACTATCTCCTGCCAAAACAATACGCGATGCTAATGCCCCGAATTTATAGCAATTATCCGCCAACCAAGCATAAGCGGCAATACAATCTCTTAACCCCGTAGGCGCAGGATGTTCAGGCGCTAGGCGATAATCGACACTAACCACTGGCCATCCTGTTCGTTCACAGACGGCATGACAAAACTCGTGATGGGTGTTGATGTCGCCAATACAAAAGCCACCGCCATGGAAAAATAGCATAACGGTTTCATCAGGATTGATTTTGGTTTTCTTTTTAAAACTAAAGCCTGCTGCGTTTACTTGCTTTTGATAACAACGAATCAGCATATCACCATCATCCGCGTTGGCAATCGTCTTATCTTCCCAATTGACGCTAGGCTCATTTTTCTTGGTAAAAGGTTTTATCGTGTCAAATAACGAAGAGCTTGCCTGTTGCCACACTCTAGGCGTTTGCATAGCAACAGCATCAGTAGCAAAGCGTTTCCGCAGCTCGCCCATCTCTGAGAGCTGTAAAGGAGTTTTAAGCTTACTATTCACCGCCAGAATCAAGCGCAGGTGCGCATCAACATGTTCATATTGCTTAGCCGTTGGTCCATCTAGATAACCAACCAAGCTGTCTAATACTGTTTCTGGCAAGAGACCGATACTTTTCATTGCATAGTGCAGCAAATGGGGCTGATAAGTCGTCAGCAAATTGTGATGCAGTACTTTATCTCTAATAGATAGGGGCTCGCTATCAATGCAGGATTGCCTATCGTCAGTGCTTATTTGCAAAGTATTTATCTGTAATGGCTCTTTTTCAACATTCTCTAAGGAGTTATTTGATGAGTTAACAGATGAATGCTGACGTTTTTCTTGAGCTAAAGACGTAAGGTTTAGTGTCCTTACTGCTTTATTAAGTAAGGTGTTGACTGATAATGTCGCTGAATAAGGCATAACACCTCCCATAAATGATAAATTATATTTGTAGTTATCATAAGATAGGCAAAAATAAAGTTGAGTATTCTTTAGTAATAGTGTGCAGGCTAATAGTAATTTATCTGGCGTAAATGACGCTTTTTTGTAGGTTTTGTTAGTGAAATGAATTACTTATTGACGACAATAGTAAAGAGAGTAAGGTTGTTTTAAAAGGGCAAACCTCTTAAATATAACCATACCGTTATCATGGATCAAGACGGTATTTATAACCAGCGATAAAAATTCTACACAGTAGGCTTGAAATTTACTCGCCTCACCTTTATTAATCAGCTATCAGAAGGTAGTTAAAAGTTATTGCTAACCATAGGTGATTTATAAAATCACGGTTTGGCTAATGGTCGATTATTTCATTATCTGGCCAATTTATGGTGTTGTTTTCTAATCCATCATTATTCAGTTAATAACCTTATTCATAATTATATAAAGGAGCCATCATGAGCGAGCAGAATAATAACCACGAAAATATTGATCAAAATGTCTCACACGACAATGTTTCGCACGACAATGTCGAGCACGACGACAGTATCTTAAAAGAAACGCTAGAAGAGTTTAATCCCCAGCAAAATTCAGGGGAAGAAAGCACTATCGAAAACGATATCGATTTAGATACGTTTAAAGCGCGTATCGCCGAGTTAGAAGGCGAGGTCAAGCAAGCGAAAGAAGGTACAGCGCGTGCCAATGCTGAAGCTTACAATGCACAAAAACGTATGGAGCAAGAAGCCGATAAGAGCAAGAAGTTCGCCTTGCAAAAATTTGCCAAAGAGCTATTAGAAGTGGTCGATAATTTAGAGCGCGCTATCGAAAATGCTCAAGCAGATGACCCTGTCACCGAAGGTGTCAGATTGACGCATAAAGCATTATTAGATGTCTTAAACAAAAACGGCGTAGAAGTGGTTGAGCCACAAGGCGAGAAATTCAACGCTGATTTGCATGAAGCGGTTGGCATTGACCCAGAAGCCGAAGCTGATACTGTGGGTACGGTACTGCAAAAGGGCTATAGTCTGAACGGTCGTTTGCTGCGCCCAGCAATGGTTCGCGTCGGACAGTAGATTTTGAAAAACTAATAATCTAAAGGTTAATATTTTACATAATAAGTCTTTAACCAAGTTAAACCTTACTATTAATAAGGGTTTACACAAAAAATCACATAAAAGATATTTTTTGCCGGTTAAATGACTTGAAATAATACAGCGCCAAACCTATATAGAACAACAAGTGACCGTCTGGTATCTGCTGGATTAGGTCTGATGAGATAAATAGCTTATTTAAAAAATAAATTAGGAGCAATTAATTATGGGTAAAGTAATTGGTATTGACTTGGGTACAACGAACTCATGTGTCGCAGTGATGGAAGGTGATAAAGTTAAAATCATCGAAAATGCTGAAGGTACACGTACCACACCATCGATTGTCGCTTACAAAGATGACGAAATCTTGGTTGGTCAGTCAGCGAAGCGTCAAGCGGTGACCAACCCAAACAACACTTTATTTGCCATTAAACGTCTGATTGGACGTCGTTTTGATGACAAAGTGGTGCAAAAAGACATCGGTATGGTGCCTTATAAAATCGCTAAAGCCGATAACGGTGATGCGTGGGTTGAAATTAACGGTAAAAAATTAGCGCCACCACAGGTTTCTGCTGAAATCTTGAAAAAAATGAAAAAAACAGCAGAAGATTATCTTGGTGAAAGCGTTACCGAAGCTGTTGTAACAGTGCCTGCGTACTTTAATGACTCGCAGCGTCAAGCAACCAAAGATGCCGGTAAAATCGCCGGTCTTGATGTAAAACGTATTATTAACGAGCCAACCGCTGCCGCACTTGCTTACGGTATGGATAAAAAACAAGGCGATAGCACCGTTGCCGTTTATGACTTGGGTGGTGGTACTTTTGACGTATCAATCATTGAAATCGCTGACGTTGATGGTGAGCAGCAATTTGAAGTACTGGCGACCAATGGTGATACCTTCCTTGGCGGTGAAGACTTTGACTCAGCGTTGATTGATTATCTGGTTGATGAATTTAAAAAAGACCAAGACGTCAACCTAAAAGGTGATTCGCTTGCGATGCAGCGCCTAAAAGAAGCCGCTGAAAAAGCAAAAATCGAGCTATCAAGTGCCCAAAGCACTGAAGTCAACCTACCATATATCACTGCCGATAGCAGTGGTCCTAAGCATTTGGTTGTCACTATCAGCCGCTCAAAACTTGAGAGCTTAACGGAAGAATTGGTACAACGCACGATGGGTCCTTGTAAAACTGCCCTTGAAGATGCTGGTCTAAAAGTTGGCGATGTTGATGACGTCATCTTAGTTGGTGGTCAGACTCGTATGCCATTAGTACAGCAAAAAGTACAAGAATTCTTCGGTCAAGAGCCACGTAAAGATGTGAACCCTGACGAAGCGGTTGCCGCTGGTGCTGCGATTCAAGGAGCGGTATTGTCTGGTGACAAAACTGACGTCCTATTGCTTGACGTAACACCATTGACGCTTGGTATTGAAACCATGGGTGGGGTAATGACGCCAATTATTGAGAAAAATACCATGATTCCGACTAAGAAATCACAGGTGTTCTCAACGGCTGAAGACAACCAGCCAGCCGTAACGATTCAGGTGTATCAAGGTGAGCGTAAAATCGCCAACCAAAACAAACAACTTGGTCGTTTTGACTTGACGGATATTCCACCAGCGCCACGTGGTTTGCCGCAAATCGAAGTTACCTTTGACATTAACGCTGACGGTATCATGAACATCTCAGCGAAAGACAAAGGTACTGGTAAAGCGCAAAGCATTCAGATTAAAGCGGATTCTGGTTTGTCGGATGAAGAAGTCGAACAAATGGTGCATGATGCGGAAGCGAACGCTGCTGAAGATGAGAAATTTGCTAACCTTGCGCAGGTACGTAACGAAGCAGATGGTCGTATTCATGCGGTACAAAAAGCGCTAAAAGAAGCTGGCGATAAAGTCACTGAAGATGAAAAATCAACAGTAGAAACTGCCATCTCTGAGCTTGAAGCGGCTGCTAAAGAAGATGATCATGATGACATCAAAGCCAAACTTGAAGCGCTAGACAATGCTTTCTTACCAATCAGCCAGAAGATTTATGCTGACAGCGGTGCTGGTCCAGAAGGTATGGATCCAAGCCAGTTCCAACAAGGCGCTGAAAATGCTGGTAACAATAACCAAGCGGATGACGATGTCGTCGATGCTGAGTTTACTGAAGTTGACGAAGATAAAAAATAAGCTTAATTAAAGCTTAAATCGACGTTGATTTCATAATAAAAGGCGTATCTTTCGGGATACGCCTTTTTAATGTTGAATCTCAGTCGTTGTTAATGAGTAGGGAATATTACTCAAAATAGGTGATTGTAACAAAAGATTTCATATCTAGCCCTTTGTAACCCAAGGGCCGACAAACACTTGCAAAAGTTAACTTTCTTACCATTAAACACTGACAGAGTTTTTGACACGGTTTGTTACTATGTATACATCGTTAGCAAACAAGGCGATATGGCTAAAAAGCCCACATAAATAAATAACTTGTTTGTCCAAATTGATTTTAAGGAGCTACATATGAAAACTCTACAAAAAACTCTACTAGCCCTAGCTGCAGGTTCTTTACTAAGCGTAGGTGCACAAGCAGCCGTAGCATATGGTAATGGTTATACTGGTCAGCCATACGTTGGTGTAAAAGTCGGTCAGTTTGACGTAGACGTAGATGGTGCTGATGATCCAACTGCTTATGGCGTATACGGTGGTTACAACTTTGATCCTAACTTCGGTATTGAAGCTGAATATGTAGGTTCAGATGATGCTGATTATCGTGGCGGCGATATCGATGCCAAGACTTACGGCGCTTACGGTACTTACCGTTATGCATTCCCTAACACTGGTTTATATGCTAAAGGTAAACTAGGTGTTGCAAAAACTAAAGTAGAAGGTGACTTCACTCGTAACATCGGTGGTACTGAGATAAGAACTGAAACTTACTCAGATAGTGATACTAGTCTAGCTGGTGGTGTTGGTCTTGGTTACTCAGTCAATCCTGACTTCAGCGTTGAAGCAGAATATGACAAACTAGGTAGCGATGCGGATCTTATGACTATCGGCGCTCATCTTAAATTCTAATTAATTGAACATTAAGTTCTATATTAATGAAAGAGTTAGATGATAAGCAAAATAAAAAACGATCACTTAGGTGGTCGTTTTTTTATGCCTATAACTTTTAAGGCGCTGTTTGATAACAAAATGTGCTACATTGAAAGCTAGAATGATAAAGATAGGGAATGAGCAATTATGGAGATGCTTTGGATGCTTGAACCGTGGCACTGGCTGGTATTAGGCTTTGTATTGCTAATCATTGAGATGTTTGTACCGACGTTTGCCAGCCTGTGGTTTGGCGGAGCGGCTATCATCGTGGCTGCTCTTTCGTGGTTGCTACCCATTTCTGTATCGTTGCAAATCATTATTTGGTTGGTACTTTCGGCTATCTTTTTATTGGCTTGGTTTAAATTTATCAAACCATTATCTGTCGATCGCACCAAAGCAGGGTTGGGCGGTAGTGTCATCATCGGTGAAACTGGTATGATTATCGTCGCGCCGCAGTTAGAGCGCGCAGGCGTTGTACGCTTTAGTGTACCTATTGTTGGGGCAGCTGAATGGATGTGCCGTACGAGCGGTGAGCAAGTTGCCGTCGGGGATCGCGTGATAGTGACGGATATCGTAGGTAATGAGCTGATTGTCAGTAGTATGCAAGCGCAAGCAGTTATTAATAAAAATAGTTAGGCATAATAATAGAGGTGCAACATGGAAAGTTTTAGTATTGTCATGATCGTTTTGATTGCATTGGTCGTGTTTACGGTGTTCAAAGGCGTGCGCATTGTTCCTCAAGGGTATAAATGGGTAGTGCAGAGACTTGGTAAATATAGCCAAACCCTAGAGCCGGGATTAAATTTAATCATTCCTTATGTCGACGACGTGGCTTATAAAGTCACAACCAAAGACATCGTGCTTGATATTCCCTCTCAAGAGGTTATTACCCGAGATAACGTGGTGATTATCGCCAACGCCGTTGCTTATATTAATATTGTCCGTCCTGATAAAGCCGTTTATGGTATCGAAGATTATGAATACGGTATTCGAAATTTGGTACAGACGTCTTTGCGTTCAATTATTGGTGAGATGGATTTAGACAGCGCCTTGTCAAGCCGTGATGAAATCAAAACCAAGCTCAAATATGCTATCTCAGAGGATATTGCCGATTGGGGTATTACCCTAAAAACGGTAGAAATCCAAGATATCAATCCCTCGCAAACCATGCAAGCCTCGATGGAAGAGCAGGCGGCGGCAGAGCGCTTACGCCGTGCTACCGTCACCCGTGCTGACGGGCAAAAGCAAGCGGCTATCTTAGAGGCAGATGGTCGCCTAGAAGCGTCACGCCGTGATGCTGAAGCGCAAGTGGTATTGGCGAAAGGCTCAGAAGAATCTATTCGTTTGATTACTGCCGCAATGGGCGACGAAGAAATGCCGATTGTCTATTTACTTGGCGAGCAATATATCAAATCGATTCGTCAGTTAGCCGAATCTGATAACGCAAAAATGGTGGTATTACCGGCTGACATTCTAAGTACCATAAAAGGTATGGTAGGTGATAAGCTTAAGGTTTAACTAAGTATGCTTTAGGCGTATTTAAATTTGTTAGAAAAATAGTCAGTGAGCGTTTTACGTGCTGACTATTTTTTTAACTTTTAATTGATAGCTAATCAACTTTTTAGCGTGCATTACTCTATTTTTAATAACAATAATAATTCAAGGAGAATAATAATGACCAAGCAAGATATCAATACTGCAATTATTACTATAAATGAATTTGTGCAAGGTAGCCCGTTGCCTTATAGCGTGCTTGATGCGACGCATATCAATGCCGCTTATCCTGAGCAGAAATTAGAGATTCGAGGCGGCGGTTACGGCTCAGGTGCAGCTGCACATCCAACCAATGCCAAGCAGTTTTATGTCCTTACCGACCGTGGGCCTAATGCCGATTTTGACGGAATTGCCGGTAAAGGTAAGCAGTTTCTTGTGCCAAATTATACGCCGTCTATTGGGTTGTTTGAATTGCAAGCTGACAGCAAAATTATCAAAGTAAAAGAAATAATTCTAAAAGATAACAATGGCAATCCTATCTCAGGACTACCAAACCCCAAGGCTTTTGGCGGCACCAATGAAGTACCTTACGATGTCCATGGTCAACCGATGACAGTCAACCCGCAATTGCCTTTTGATGCGGTAAGTAATCCGATCAAAACTGATATCAATGGTTTAGACCCTGAAGGGCTCGCAGCGCTGCAAGATGGCAGCTTTTGGGTCAGTGATGAGTACGGTCCGCACCTTGTGCATTACGATGCCAATGGCGTAGAGATTGCGCGTATCAATGCGTTTGCCAATGATGAGCGTAATAATGTGATGGTTGATGCTAAGCCAATCTTGTTACCGACGGAATTTAGCAAACGTCGTGCCAATCGTGGCATGGAGGCGTTAACCATTACGCCTGACCAAACGACGCTGGTCGGTATCATGGAGTCCTCTATGGACAATCCTGATAAGTCAGGGCGACTGTCTTCTTTAGTACGTATGGTAACGATTAACTTAGTTTCAGGACAAATAGCGCAGTATTTATATCGATTGGATAACGCAGCGCATGTGACCTCTGGTATTGTGGCGCTTAATGACCATGAGTTTTATCTCATTGAGCATGATCGCAAATTCCCGCTCCAAGATAAGTCAGCACAAAAACTCATTTATAAAATTAATATCGCGCGAGCAACAGATATTGCAACCATTGCAAATGATAAAAGTGTTAAACAGAATGATAGACTGGGTTTGACAGTGAATGGGCAAACACTTGAGCAGCTGATTGCCGCTGACGAAGAAAATTGGCAAATCCTTGAAAATATAAACATCACGCCTGTTAAAAAGACCTTGGTCGTCGATGTGCTGGCGAGCTTAGATTACCCGCATGATAAGCTTGAGGGCTTATGGTTACGGCAAGATGGTTCTCTGGGTTTACTCAATGATGATGATTTTGCGATGACAGATACCGATATAATCAATCCAAAAAGCAGCGTCGAGCAAAAGTATCTCGATAAACAAAAAACCATTGAAGATGCCAATCGCCTATATATTGTTATGCCGACTGAATAGAGTAGATTGGTTTTTTTATCAATACTTATCGTATTACAGCCAATAAAAAGACCTCGCATTAGCGAAGTCTTTTTTATTAATAACGTATAAAAAAGTTTTAAATTACTTTAGAGAAGCGATTTTTATGTTTTTTATCTAAATACTCATCGAACACCATGGCGACATTACGCCCTAATAGACGACCTTTTGGCAGGACGCGAATACCAGCGGCATCCATGTCAATCAAGCGATCCTCTTGCATCGCGCCCAATTGCTGAATTTCATCGATAAAATAAGTAATGGCATCGATACCGAATTTCTGATTAACGTCTCTAAAATCGATATAATCATGACAGAGTAAATTCATAATCACGTATTCACGCAGACGATCTTTAATCGAGGTTTTAATCACATTGACCGCTGGCATGATCGCTGGATTATCACGCGCCGCATCGATATTTTCTTTATATACCTGCAAATCCGTATGGTTTTGCAAAATATAGCTGCTATTGGCGTTAGAGATTTGGCTGATTGACGACACGCCAAAGCCTAATAAATCGCAATCGCCCATGATGGTATAACCTTGAAAATTACGATGTAACTTGCCTTCGCGCTGGGCGATAGCAAGCTCATCGTCAGGTTTGGCAAAATGGTCGATACCGATATATTGATAACCGGCCTCGCTCAAGGTATTGATAGTGTTACCAAGCATGGTAAGCTTGGCAGCTGGCGTCGGTAAATCTTCCTCTTTAATTTGGCGTTGCGATTTAAAGCGCTCAGGCAAATGGGCGTAATTGAATACCGATAAACGATCGGGTGACATCTCGATAACACGGCGTACGGTCTTGTCTAGAGTCGTTGGCGTTTGATGCGGTAAGCCGTAAATCAAATCGACGTTGGTAGAATGGAAGCCCAATCTACGCGCTTCAGCAAGCACATTCTCAATCAGTTCAGCAGAGTTGATACGGTTGACGGCGATTTGTACTTTTTCGTCTAAGTCTTGTACGCCTAGACTGACGCGGTTAAAACCAAGGTTACGCAGTACCGTTAGTGTCTCGTCGCCAAGCTCACGCGGATCGATTTCAATAGAGTAATCGCCTTGATCTTCTGGCAAAAATTCAAACTGGGTTTGCAAAAACTCCCAAAGTTTTATCAACTCATTATCTTGTAAAAACGTTGGTGTACCGCCACCGAAATGCAGCTGCTTAACCAGTGGTTTTTCACGATCGGCTGGCGTCTTTAATAAGCTACGTTTGTGCTTAATTTCTGCCATTAAATATTCTAAATAATCGCCAGCGTCGCTGTTCTTTTTGGTGATAATTTTATTACAAGCACAGTAGTAGCAAAGGTGACGACAAAACGGAATATGGAAATACAGCGATAAGGGCGCATCGGCTTCGCGCTCTTGCAAAATCTTAGTCTCCAGCCCCTCAGGCATAGGTGAGAATTCTAACGCGGTCGGGTAGGAGGTGTAACGCGGTCCAGAGCGATTGTATTTATTGATAATCTCTTCATCGAATGCCGGCAGCTGCTTACTGGTAATGCTGCCACGAGTACTGGCATAGGGATTGGGCATCTCAACCACAGGACGTGCAGTAGTAGGCTGCTCGTCGGCATGAGCGAAAGATTTTTGGTCGCTATTGATATCGGCTGGTTCTGACATGCGAGATTCCTCGGTTTAACTGTATAAATCGCCACTTAAGTAATAAGTAGTATAACAAATCAATAGTTATAGTGGCATGGACGGTAAGTTTTCGTATATACCCATAAAGTTGTATTGCTATCTGCAATAAAAAAAACTTCAGGATTGCCCTAAAGTCTTTTTATTATAATCAATAATTTAGCTAGAATTATTCTCTCAATTTGATCACTTCACCAACCGCTTGTTTAGATATTTCGCTCTTACTAAATGGCAGACGAATCCACTCTTTATCTGAATAACGGCGCGTCTGATCACGATGATAAGGGCGCGTTGTATCTCCTGCTTGTGAGTAGGCAAGCAGCGCCTCTACAACAGGACCTTTACTATCAAAGGTCACTGACTGCATATAGGTTGGGCCATTGGTCACTGGACCATAAGTGCCATCGCTGTTTTGACTTGAGCTTGCGACATTGAAGACGCCTTCACCACCAAAACCACCATGCATAGGAATCTTTTCATTGTTCTTGCCTGCATCAATAACGAACTGCAAGCTTCCTAATGGCGCATCAAGCGCAATAGTTCTATCATTAAAATATTTGATTGAGTCGCCAAGCGCTGTACGTGTCTTATCATTGATGATTAAGTCACGAGGGGTGTTAATGGGATCTGCCTTATTAAATGGAACACCAAAACCTGCATAATCACTTACACCAAGATTGGTCCAAAACTTTCTAAAGACATGAGCGCCTTTACTATCGAGATTATCGCGGCGATCCCAATTGCTTAGTACGTTACAAGCCTGTGTTGCGTCAATGCTGTCACCGTCTTTTAAAGGCAATAGAGGGTTAGCGGTACAATCTGCTAAGACATCATCGAGCACTAATTCGGCGGCATAACTGCGGTTGAGCTATGCTGAAGAAACCGTACACCTAAACTTGGTAAACTAAGCGTATTAATCGGAGTTTATCATGACTAAGAAAGTAAGAACCTACAGTAACAAATTCAAAGCCGAAGCCGTTAAGAAGATAGCGGATAACAATGGCAATATTTCAGCCACGGCCAAGCAGCTTGGTATCGCCATGCAGACGCTATCAAACTGGCATAACAAAGCCAATCAAGGCAAGCTTGTCGGCAAGAGCAATATGATCCTGACCTTATGAGTGCTCTTCAAGAAATAAAGCAGCTCAAGCGTCAGCTCAAAGTGGCTGAAGAGGAGCGCGAGATCTTAAAAAAGGCGACGGCGTACTTCGCGAAAAACAGCCCGTAAAGTACGCCTTTATCAAAGACAATCAGCAGATATTTAGCACCACTACTATGTGCCGTGTATTAAGGATTAAGCCATCGAGCTACTATGACTGGCTGGGTCGTGATATCAGCGATCAATAGATATACCGTAACCACTCTGAGCCGCTAATCAAAGCCGCACACAGTGAAACATTAGAGCGTTATGGTATAGATCGTTTGCATGCGCATCTGAGCGATCAAGGACATACTATCAGCCCCTACATGATTAGAAGCATTAAAGAAGAGTTTGGCATTAAATGTCGTCGTCACAAGCGTTTCAAAGTCACCACTGACTCTAATCACAATAAGCTTGTCTATGACAATGTTTTAGATCAGAGGTTTGAGCTATGCTGAAGAAACCGTAAAAGTAAACTTGGTAAACTAAGCGTATTAATCGGAGTTTACCATGAATAAGAAAATCAGAACTTACAGCACAGAATTTAAAACTGAAGCGGTTAAGAAGATAGCAGAGAACAATGGGAATATCTCAGCTACTGCAGAGTAGCGAGGCATAGTCATGCAGACATTATCTAACTGGAAAAACAAAGCTGAGTTTATCTCTATGGTTTCTTCAGCATAGCTCAGCTTGTATCTATAAGCTTTTATTATATGGCTGAACCACCCCGGGATTATCGGAGACTTAACCTGTTAAGCCAAGCAGCTTAACTTATATAAACAGTCTCCGATATAGTCGGGGCGGTTGCGTTATCCCTGCTGTCACTCTTCTTTAATGTTTCCGCATACTTTTGGAACACCACCCCTTAAATTTACCAATCCTCTATTAACCACTGTTGAGTTAGTGCATATGCGCGCAGATAATCATCTGGGGTCACGCAGATAGAAACATCCGCCCATTCAAGTAAAGGAATATCGTTCTTTGAATCCGAGTAGAAGTAAGTTTTATCAAAACTAATATTTGCTAATTTCTTTTTATCTAGCCATTTATCAATATGATATATCTTATCTTCTTTAAAGTTTGGTCTGTCAGTTAGTTTACCAGTATAGCATTGGTTCTTAAGTTCAAGTGGAGTAGCGATTATATTGGCTTCTAAAAGGCCAAAATGCTGAGCAATGGAAGATACTAAAAAATCATTAGTAGCGGAAGTAATGACCACCTCGCGACCCAACTCAAGATGCTCATGCAATACGCGTAAAGCTTTTGGGCGGATGTGGGGAATAATCTCACTTTCAACATAGTCCTTACGCATCTCATAAAGGCGCTTAATAGGTAAGGTACTTAAAAACTGAGCGACAAACTCATTATATTTAATAGCATCCAGCGTACCAGCGATATATTCTTGATAGAACTTTTGGTTAGTACGGCCGTAGTTCTCTTCATTAACGTAGCCATGTTTTACCAGATATTTACCCCATAAATCATCGCTATCAACATCTAGTAAGGTATGATCTAAATCAAAGAGCACCAGCACAGTGTCTTTTTTTTGCAGACGAGGTGTATTCATACTAATATTCCTATAGCTAATAATTGAACCTTAAAGCGTATGCATAAATAAATTGATTTTCCATAATAAATATGAATTATTAATGAGGATATTAAACATATGAAATTCTCTCTATGCCATGGTTATGACCTCATCTTCAGGAATCGTTAAATAGACGCTATCATTAATAATGAGTTTGCTGGCTTCACCATAGTTAAGAACATCTACATCTAATATTTCACCTTCGTCAGTCTTTACTTGATAACGCACTACGCCGCCAGTTAATGTACGATCGATAATTTTTCCTGCGACATCTCCATTAGTAGAATCTATCTGAATTGCTTCAGGGCGAATTGCCATGTCTAATTGTCCAATGGGTAATTTATTTAAACAATTAAAGCGCCCAATATTGTAATTCCCAATGAAGCCAGCAGTGAATTTACTATTTGGCTGGCTATAAATCTTCTCTGGTGTTGAATGTTGTGCAATACGACCTTTATTGAGTAAAACTACTTTATCAGACAAAGCAAGTGCCTCTTCTTGATCATGTGTGACAAAGATGGTTGTCAGTCCTAGCTCTTTATGTATATGTTTTATCTGTTGACGTAGACTTTTACGCAACTTAGCATCTAAGGCAGATAGCGGCTCATCAAGTAATAATAAGTCTGGTTCCATGACAAGAGCACGAGCGAGAGCAACACGTTGCTTTTGTCCGCCAGATAAAAAAGCAGGCTTTTGCTGAGAAAATTCGGTTAATTCCACCAGCTCTAAAGCTTCTTTAACCTTACGCAAACGACTCTCAATGGGTAGCTTTCTAATTTTAAGTCCAAAGCCTACATTGTCAGCCACGGTCATATTCGGAAACAAAGCATAATGCTGGAAAACCATGGCAATATTGCGTTTTTGCGGTCTGGCATGGGTAATGTCTCGACCGTTCAAAATGATTGACCCAGAATCCAAGAATTCAAGACCAGCTATGCTGCGCAATAAAGTGGATTTTCCGCAACCTGAAGGTCCAAGCAGAGTGATTAACTGACCTTTTTCTATATTCAAATCTAAATCATCAACTACAGTAAGCGCACCAAAAGACTTTCGTGCATTCTTCAATCGTAAATAGCTCATGTTAGCCCCTTCTTTTTGAGCCACTAAACATATTAATAATGGCAGTAATAATAAGTAGAATAAAAAAGTATGAGATAACTACCGCACTGCTTAAATGTCCAGAGAGATTTTTTAAGCTGTATAAGTAAATTTGAATAGTCTCGAATTGTCCACCTATCAAAATATTTACATAAACGAACTCGCCAATTAAAAAAGAAACGGATATAAAGAATGCAACAATAAAACCTGTTTTGAGATTGGGCATAACCACGTAAAAAACAGTCTTTAAAGAGGTCGCTCCCATTAGATTAGATGATTCAATCAAATCTTTGACTCCAATAGCTAAAAAATTACTATCCAAAGCTCGGTAGACAAAAGGTAATACAATGGTGAAATAACAACCAATAAGAATAAGAATGGCACCAATTTTGTTATTTAGGAAATCAGAATATAGGTTTAATACACCTATAGAACTAACGATAGGAGGTACTGCAAAAGGGAGCACCAAAACAAAATTAATCCAGCGCTGCCAATGTGGTTTTTTAGTGTGTACGATTAGTAGCACAGGAAATATTAAAGTAATACTTAATAATGCGCCACTAATACATAATAAGAAGGAATAGAAACAGGCCCATAGAAATCTTTCATCTGTCCAGATCTGTAACAACCACTGAAATGTCCAAGACTCAGGTAATATAGATTGTGACCAATTACCCGAAATAGCATAGATACCTGTTGAAGCAATAGGTATTGTTATTATAGTTAATAATATTAAAATATATAATGAATGATAAATCTTATTAACTTCAGATTTGGTTCGTTGTTTGCCCCCCATCGGGGAGTTAATGGTATTAGCTGGCTGATTTGACATAGCTGTTTTTCCACTTTATTACGTATGATATCGACCAAGCAAATATTGATGAACAATCGTAACGATAAACATCAAAGAAACCAATATTAACGCTAACGCCGCTGCCATATTTGGTTGTAATGTCAAATTACCTGCAATTAATGCTGCTATACGAATTGGTAATATGTTGAAACTGCCTGATGTGAGAGCATAAGCAGTAGCATAAGCACCCAAAGCATTAGCAAACAAAATGATAAAAGTACCCAAAATGGCAGGTGAAAGTACGGGTAAGCCTACTTTAAAGAAATATTGAAAAGCACTGGCACCTAATAGATAGGCGTTTTCTTGCCAATGTTTTTGTAATCCAGAAATAGCAGGGAATAATAATAAAGTTGCTAGAGGGATTTGAAAGTAGATATAACTTAGCAGTATTCCATTAAAAGAGTAGATATCAATAATATTGGTTAAGCCGAGTTTTGCGAGTACTAGGGTCATTACACCACTAGAGCCAAAAACGATAATCATAGCAAAAGCTAATGGAACGCCGCTAAAGTTACTCAATACTGTATTGATAGCAATGAGTATTCGACCTAGGGTAGAATCTTTTATCACTTCAAGCGAGTAAGCGCCTTGAAAACCTATTAGTAAGCTAATTACGCTACTGTATAAACTAATTTTTAGAGACAAACCTATTGCTTGTAAGTAGAATTTACTACTAAAGATATCTTTAATATTTCCTAAAGTTAGTTCACCTAAATCATTATAAAAGGCATTGATTATAATCCAGCCAAGCGGCGCAAGAATAAATAAGATAACTAAAGTAATAAAAGGGAGAATGAGAATATATATTTCGACATTTTGTAGTAATCTTCTTGTAGAGGTGAGCGAGTCGATATTTTTACTATAGTCAGATTTAGTGGTTTGAGGCTCAAAAATTTGAGTGGTCATATTAATAACTCTCTACAGATAGGTTTATCATGCTCAATACCTAGTAGGTTACAGACTGTACCGCAAAGCTCGGTTTGGTTAATGCCATTAGTCATATCATTATAGGAAAATTGATCACCAAATACATACAAAGGTACTTCGCGCTCTTCCAGTAAAGTCCCACCATGCGATAAGTCATTGTTCATACCATGATCGGCGGTAACAATAATCTGGTAGCCATCCTCTCGCCAAATATTTATATAGTTTGATAAATGCACATCGGCGTTACGAGCGGCATTACGATATTGCATACTATCAACTCCAAACTTATGCCCCATATCATCAATATTCATTGGATGTACTAGCATGAAGTCTGGTTGATAATTTTGCCTAAGGTTTTCAGCATCATCAAACAGGTGTGAGTCAGGATAAGTGTCATCGTAATAAAAATGGCCATGCTGAATAGGTAGCCTTGAGTCTGCAATATGACGGTCGGTTGCCGCATTGAAAGGGCTGTGGTTATACAGCTCGCTTATCCAGTGATAAGCGGCGGCCGCAGTAGATTTGCCTGCTTGTTGGCAATAATGAAAAATACTTTTCTCATCAGATAGCCGCTGAATTTTGTTATGATATATACCACTGTCAATAGGACGAATACCGGTGAGGATGCACTCATATAATGGGCGAGACAAAGACGGCAACTCACATTGTAATACGTATGATTTACCTCGTTTTTGTTCACATAATGCCTGCATAAATCCCATACAGTCAATACCAACTTTAGCGTTCAAACCATCCAATATAACTAAAATTACCTTATTACTCATCAAATAAATCCTTAGATATCATGAATCTGTAAAATAGTGTTATAAATACATATTACTGTTGATAAATAAGAACATTCTCTTGCCATAGCTGTGGTAGCTTAGCTGATGTTTCTTCCCAAACCTTAGCATCAGCAATAGGTCTGGCATTAGTATATTGAGATTCAGGTAACAACTTGGCTTGAACATCTTCTGGAATCGTTAAATTAGCAATACGGATAGGGCGAGCGTAACCACGAGCAAGATTCAACTGTCCTTTGTCTGACAAAATATGTTCACGTACGAGCTTAGCAGCATAAGGGTGCTTAGCGTATTTATTGATAATTGTGGCGTAACCTGATTTTACTGATCCATCACTTGGAATAACGACGTCAAAACGAGAGCGGTCAATTTGATCACGATAATTTAACCCATTAAAGTCCCATACTACTGCTACTTCTATCTCACCTTTTTCGAGGTTTGCGACTGAAGGGTCAACCATGCCAAGACGCCCTTTTTTAGCTAGATCAGCAAAATATTCCAACGCAGGTTCTAGGTTAGCCTCTGTACCCCCTAAAGCATAATTAGCCGCTAAGACACCATTAACGGCCTGACTAGCAGAAGATATATCACCAATCGTCACTTTATATTTAGAGTTTTTTAGATCGCCCCAGCTTGTAGGGATTTGATCAACCTTTTGTTTGTCCACTATAAAGGCGATAGTTCCCGTATAAGCAATTACCCAATGTCCATCTTCATCTTTTGCCCAAGCAGGAATTTGCTCCCATTTACTAGTCTTATAAGGCAGGCTTACACCTTTTTCTACAGCAACTGGTGCAAAAGATGCACCTACGTCGCCGATATCAGATGTAGCGTTATCTTTTTCAGCGATAAATTTTGCAATCTCTTGAGCAGAGCTCATATCGACATCTGTGTGTTTGATGCCATACTTAGACTCTAAATCTTCCCATGTTTCTTTCCAGTTTGCCCAAGTATCCGGCATACCAACACTATTTACCTCACCTTCAGCTTTAGCTTTAGCGGCTAAATCATCAAGTGAGAGCTCCGATGCTTGTTCATACTCTGTATTAGAAATAGGTGCACTCTTCACATTACTGGAGTTATTACAGCCACTTATTAGAAAGGTGGAGAAAGATAATCCGAAAAATATATAAGACGAAATACGCATGAAGCTATTTTCCATATTTTTAGTTAGGTTAAGAGGTTATTTAAAGATATACAGCTACTTTTAATATGTATGTTGCAATAAAATTACACCACTCCAAATGTAGCTTATCGATTTTAAATAGATACTCTAACGATTTAATATGACAGTATTAAGTCAAACCCTGATATCAATCAAGCCACCTGAGTATTTCTAACAATAGTAAGCATCCACTAGGACGTGTCATCAATTGGCTGACCCCTGCCGTCAATCCCGTATATATAAACTTGGGAGATTTTGATTACGCAGCCTGACGATAATAATCAAACCACACCTGTCTTGGCGATTTATAGCCTAAACCCTTTTGAATCCTAGTCTGATTATAATATAACTCAATATATCCAATGATATCTCTGATAGCTGCAAACCTTGTTTTATAGTCTTGGTGATATACTAGCTCGTTCTTCAATATGCCCCAGAAGCTTTCTATGGGTGCGTTGTCAAAGCAGTTGCCTTTACCGCTCATTGAACCTGTAAACTGATGCTGCTTGATGATCTTGTGGTAAGCATGGCTACAGTACTGACTGCCTCTGTCAGAGTGAACGACTAGCCCTTTGCTTGGTTGTTTATTCTTGATGGCCATGTTCAATGCTTTGCATACTAGATCTGCGGTCATTCGCTTATTGATCGCATAGCCGACCAGCTCTTTGGTATATAAATCTTTGACTCCCGCTAAATACAACCAGCCCTCAAGCGTCCAAATATAGGTGATGTCACTGGCCCACGCTTGGTTAGGGCGACTGGCATCAAACTCTTGATCCAACACGTTTGGATAGACCAGTTTGTTGTGATTGGAGTCGGTGGTGACTTTAAAGCGTTTGTGGCGACGGCATTTGATGCTGTATTCCTCTTTGATGCTTCTGACCATGTAGGGACTGATGTTATGACCTTGCTCACTTAGATGCGCATGCAGACGCTCAACACCATAGCGCTCATGAGTTTCACTGTGAGCGGCTTTAACGAGTAGCTCACAATGGTTGCGATGTATCTGCTGCTCGCTGATATCGCGACTCAGCCAGTCGTAGTAACTTGAATGCTTAACCCTTAGCACGCGGCACATAGTGGTGATGGTAAAGAAGTACTGGTTATCTTTGATGAAGGCGTACCTGACTAGCTGTTTTTCGCGAAGTACGCCGTCGCCTCACTCGAGCATAGCTCTCCCCTTGCGTCGGGGCGAAGCAGTGCTTCGCTTTATCCCTCCTCATTTAGTATCTCGCGCTCCTCTTCGGCAACTTTGAGCTGTCGTTTGAGCTGCTTTATTTCTTGAAGAGCTGTCATAAGATCAGGGTCGTATTGCTCTGTGCCTTTGAGCTTGCCTTGGTTGGCTTTGTTATGCCAATTCGATAGCGTTTGCATGGCAATGCCAAGCTGCTTTGCGGTTGCTGAGATATTGCCATTATTGTCTGATATCTTCTTAACGGCTTCAGCTTTAAATTCTGTGCTATAGGTTCTTATTTTCTTGACCATGATAAACTCCGATTAATATGCTTAGTTTACCAAGTTTACTTGTACGGTTTCTTCAGCATAGCTCATTCCGCTTGCTGCGCTGTATTCCGCTTTAACGCTACCTTTATCAGTGGGAGGTCAGCTCGGCTGGTTTACTGTCCCTGCAGGCTTGCAGTACGCCTGGGGTCACGGTCATGAAATGATTTTTGGTTTTGCTTTACTGGTGATTGCAGGTTACCTTGCTGGCCCGCAACCAAAAACCTATATCTTTACTGTGATGGGGTTATGGCTAGTGGCTAGGCTGAGCTTTTGGGTTGCGCCGATTAGTATGGTTACAGCGATAATTAATAACGTTTTTGTTGCGACGTTAGTATGGAAGCTTGCGCCTATTTTTTTGCGAACGGCTAAGAAATGGCGAAAAAAATCGGCAGGCTTTGTGCTGGTAGGCTTAGGTATTTCTGCGCTTGGTTTTCATATGGTTATGCAAAGCGATTAGCCAGATGGCTTGAGTCTGAAATTCTTATTAGAAGCGGTGTTGTTGTTAAGCGTATTGATGTTTTATATGCGCGGTCGAATAATAGCGCCAGCATTAGCAGGGCATTTTCAGAGTCAAAATCGGTTCTTAAAAGATCGTGTGCAGCCCAGGTTTGAAGGCAGTATTTTAATTCTGCTATTTTCAGTATTGGTGTTAAATCTACTGACCTTTACTTGGATTAAGCCCGTGATGGCAGCTCTTTTACTGTTCGGTGCGCTGCTCTGTATGATTCGAGTACTGCGCTGGCGACCGTGGTGGAGCTATGGGCGTGCCGATTTATTGGCTATGCTTTTGGGATACAGCTGGATTGTCGTGGGCTGGGTAGGTATTGCTTTGAGCTTAATAACAGCCAATTTTCCGATTACCAAAGCGTTGCACGCCATTACTATAGGAGCACTGGGAACGCTCACCTTCACAGTGATGTCGCGAACTCGATCACACCGAGTATTGCGTGACACGAACGCCAAGCCTTTTGTCTTTATCTTAGTGTTATTGATAACCGCTGCGGCATTATTGAGGCTTAATCCCATTTGGCTAGGGTATTCTCAAAGCATGGTGTTAGCCGCTTGCTGCTGGAGTTTTGCTTTTATAGGGTTATTTGCTTGGTTAATGCGTCTTAATAAAATAGAGAAAAAAGTGAAACGGCAACGACAATTAATGCAGGATAAGTAGGCGCTTAGATAAAGTGTTAATTATCATATTAGTCTATTTATCAATATCGATGAAGAGAATTACAGCGTCACTTTAACTACAATATCAAATCCCTATTAAAAACGTTATACGCCCAATAGTTCTAATAAGCCAGCAAACTCATCAAACGCAAAGTTTGGCTTACTATCACGAATATCGACACCATAATTATAACCATATGAGAGCCCAATGGTATCCACGCCCGCATTTTTCCCTGCTAAAATATCATTGATCGAATCACCAATCATAAAAGCGTCAATAGGCGCAAACCCAAGCGACTCGCAAACATGTAATAACGGCGCAGGATCTGGCTTTTTAGTCGGTAAGCTATCGCCGCCAATCACTTCGCTAAATAGCGGCGTCCAGCCCATATGATCTAGTATTTTAGGGACAAAACGAATCGGCTTATTGGTCACCAGTGCCAAGGTATAGCCTGCGTTTTTAAGCTGATGCAAACCAGCGCTCACGTCAGGATAAGCCGTGGTTTTTTGACAATCAAGGGCGCCATAAGCGGCAAAAAAAATACGAAGCGCTTCCTCTACCGCCTCGTTGTCTAGGCTGTCATCAACAATCACCTGACCTAATAGCGCCCGCTCAACCAATACACGCGCGCCATTACCAATCCAGCCTTTAATGGTATCAAGCGGGAAGGGAGATCGACCTAGTTGCTCAAGCATCAGATTGGTGGCATCCGCCAAATCAGGTACGCTGTCAATCAGCGTGCCATCAAAATCAAAAATGAGAAGTGGTTTTTGTTGTGAAGTAAGTTGCGCTGTAATGGGCGCTGGGGCAGGGTTGTTGGACATCATAAAAGCTCTTATTGTTAAGTTCAGATAAAGCGTAGCACAATCAAGCGCCTGAGGTCATTGTGATTCATGGTTGTCATTTTTATAACCGATTATTTGACGTCTTTATAGCGTGCGCGATGTTCTGCTTTCATTTTGAGATACACGTCATTTTCGCGGCATTTATCCCAAGTTTGCTTAAAAATACGCGCTGATTCTGCTTTTATAGGGTCTTCAACCTGCCGTGGTAATTCTTCACGGCCATGAGCGCCGCTTTGGCCTTTTTTATCGTCAAGGACGGGTCCTTTATATTTCTTGCCACCTTTGTGGTTGGCGTAGCGGCGGGCGCGAGTATAGCCCATTTGGATAAATTTGCGCGCCATATCGGCACCAACAAAGTCATCGGCAGCGAGATAATCTAAAAACATCTGATAAATGGTCTCGCTACTCTCTTTTGCTATATCAGGTGTCGCAAAGCGCCAATGTGGCAATATCTCCGACTTATAAGGTTCGACCAATAATACGCCTTGCTCACCGCGACCGACGCGATAAAGCTCAGGCTGCGCGCGCAAGTCTAGGTTTTTATAATCCAAGTCATAATCAAACTCTCTCATGGTTTTACCCTTTTACTTTGCATCCATCGTTTTAGTATAGAGAGAGTTTACCCTTTAAAAACAGCCTAAAAGTGTTATGAATTAGTGCGACTATCAGTTGTAGTAGATAGCTATCCTTGTAATTTTTATTAAATTTTAACCATAAAAAAAGCCCCAAACTGTAATGTTTGGGGCTTTTTGGAATGCTTAAACGAATGGTGGCTCGAGGCAGGTTCGAACTGCCGACACACGGATTTTCAATCCGTTGCTCTACCGACTGAGCTATCGAGCCGTCTTCGTTGAGGCGCTATTAAACTAAATATAGGCGTTACTGTCAAGTGATTTTTGCATAATAAGTGAGAAAAGCCTATAAATAATCGAATATCAGCCAAAACTAAGCTTTTAACCTCGTATTTAATCCTTAGCGCGCAGGAGCTCATACTCGCTCATAATACGGTGAATATCGGCATCGACTGGCACGAACTCGCGCACGCCTTTTTTCACTTCGGCATCATAGACCAGTTTGATAAATTTCGCATCGATAGCGCGCCCACGATTTTGGCTATGAACAGTAAGATATTGCAAGCGCTTGGCATCGGTTTGCCCGTCATCAAAGCAAGCAACCGCGGCGATAGGCTTATCATTAAACATGCCAACATACAAAGTCTGACCACGCTTAAAACCTTGCTCAACGAGGTTTAATACCTCTGCGCCACTTGGCTGATTGTCATCGCTGTCATATAAGGCATGCAGACGCTCTGATAACTCGTTCTCGCGGGCAGGGTTTTTAATTAGGGGCGCATCTAAGCTATTGATGGCGATCGCTTCTAAAGGCATAATCGGTTCCTATAAGTGTTTACCGCGTCGTAACATCGAATGTAGCGTTGAGGGATCAGCGCGGGTGATGATTGATAATACTGAACGCACTATTTTAGCAGAATAGGGCGATTTTGTGCGTGGATTACTGCTTGGTCGTGGCAGTAAATGCTAGGGTTTGCTATGATGAAGATAGACAATGGTTTATACGCCAAAAACCCAATATTCTACCTTTTTAAATAAGCTTTTTAGTAAACATTGACCTCACTTTCAGCTTAACTTTTATATTTCTTAGACGCTAGTAAGAATGCTTTGGGCGCTTTTTCGCCCTATTTTATTGACCGCTTTTCATTTATAGAGAGTAGCCATGACAGCCAATTCTACCGAACAAAATCAAAATTCTGCTCAAAATCTTTTCGGTCATGCCGCACGTACGGCGACCGTTACGCGTAATACTGCTGAAACGCAAGTCACTTGTACGGTAAACCTTGATGGTACCGGTCAAGGCACTGTCGATACTGGCGTACCATTTCTAGACCATATGATTGACCAAATCAAGCGTCATGGTCTGTTTGACTTAGATATCAAATGTACTGGCGATACCTTTATCGATGATCACCACAGTGTTGAAGATACGGGTATCACGCTTGGACAAGCGTTCAATAAAGCATTGGGCGATAAAAAAGGCATTCGTCGTTACGGGCATTTTTATGCGCCACTCGATGAGTCACTGACGCGCGCGGTGGTTGATTTGTCTGGTCGTCCAGGACTTCATATGGACATTCCGTTTACCCGCTCGCATGTTGGTAACTTCGATGTCGATTTGTTTAGCGAATTTTTCTACGGCTTCGTCAATCATTCATGGATGACGGTGCACTTGGACAACCTCAAAGGTAAAAACAGCCATCACCAAATCGAGTCAACCTTTAAAGCGTTTGCTCGTGCGCTACGTATGGCTTGCGAATATGATGAGCGTGCGCTGAATACCTTGCCATCGACCAAAGAGGCTTTTTAGATGAGTCGAACCACAAAGATTGCATTATTAGATTATGGCATGGGTAATTTGCACTCGGCCAGCAAGGCGTTAGCAGCGGTCGGGGCAGAGGTTTCTATTACCAATGACCCAAAAGTGGTCGCGGCGGCTGATAAGATTTTCTTCCCCGGTGTCGGTGCGATGCGCGATTGTATCGCTGGCATGCATGAGGCAGGGATTGATGAGGTCATACGTCAAGCAGTATTCAATAAGCCTGTTATGGCCATCTGTGTGGGCATGCAGGCGTTGTTTGAGCAGTCCGCTGAGAATGGTGGTACAACATGCTTGGGCATCCTAGATGGCAGCGTAGAAGCGTTTGACCCTACTTGGAAAGATGAGCAGGGGGTTACCATTAAGGTGCCGCACATGGGCTGGAATACCATCAGCGGCATGGATTTTGCTCATCCGCTGTGGAATGGCATCGAAGACAATGCGCATTTTTACTTTGTACATAGCTATTACTGCGCGCCTAGCGACGATGCACAAGTGGCGGCCGTTTGTGATTACGGTCAGCCGTTTTGTGCCAGTATTTTGCAAGATAATTTATTTGCGACCCAGTTCCATCCAGAAAAAAGCCACACCGCGGGTCTGCAGCTATTAAAAAATTTTGTCGATTGGGATATTTAACAACTATACTTTAAATATTTCTTCAATAAGAAGGTAGATTAGCAAATGCTTAATCTACCTTTTTTATTCTCAATGTATAATTGGCTGTTTTTCATTTATACTCAGTTACTTTTTACTTCTTTTACGCGGAATAAAATCGTGGACTTTTATCTCTTTAAAAACGGTGTCGTCGATGCTACTGGCTTAGACAAAGACGCCTTACATATTTATGTGGGCATTGGCGTCTACCTATTAAGTTTACTTTTGCTGCGTCCAATTTTTAAAAAATACAGCGCCAGAGCTTTTGCCGCTTTGATTTTGGTGACTGCCATTGCTCTACTGGGTGAGTATTTGGACAATCGCCAGACGCTTACCGAATTGGGTGTGGCAGGGTTAAAAGCGGCAGAAATCAAAGCCAGTATCCATGATATCGTGAATACCTGTCTGCTGTCTTACATAATCTACGGCTTGACCGTATGGACAAAGACGTTTCAATCAATCAATACCGTCAAACCTATGATTAAACGGCAGAAAAAAATGGACTATCGCTAAGTCCGTTTTTTATTGTTGATAAGCTCATTGCTTTGCGCTTTTTTACTCTGTTACTTTTTTAAAGCGCCAAATTTAAGCAACTCACCATTTACAAAGCTTACGAAAGTCAAAAAACTCTGGTCTATTTAATGTGTTATGAGTTTGCTACCTTACAATCAGAAAGGTAGCGACAGGCAATTATTCTATCTTTCCTAATTATCAATCTAATATAAGCAATAATAAAATAGGAAAATAGGAAAAGTTATGAATATCTCAGACCTTAATATCAGTGAAATAGTAGACAAAGCCAAAGACACCTTAGGTTTAGAGCCGCAAGAAGCCGAAGATGGCGCTTATACCCCTTCTAAAGCTTCGCTTAAATTGGCAGCGCCTAACAAAACCAACTACGATCATAGCGAGTACGAAGCGCCATATCGGGGCAACAAAAAAATCCTGATGGTCTGCACCGAGCGGCAGTACATGACCATGGCAAATGATAAGAAGTTTAAGACTGGCAATCATCCGGTTGAGATGATGGTGCCGTTGCTGCATTTTAAAAAAGCAGGGTTTACGGTAGATGTTTTTACCCCAACCGGGGAGGCTGTAAAAGTCGAGCAGTGGGCAATGCCAGAGGACGATGACGACGTCAAAAAAATCTACGCTGAATATGAGTCTAAGCTTAACAGTCCAAAAAGTATCGCCGATTTTGTCAAAAATGATATGGAAAATAGCGAGGATTACGCAGCAATCTTTATCCCCGGTGGGCATGGGGCAATGCTGGGCTTGCCTGAAGATTATAACCTTGGCGAGTTGCTACGTTGGGGTTATGACAAGGATTTATTTACCTTAGCGATTTGTCATGGACCAGCGGCTTTATTGGCAGCCAATTTAGTAAGTCCTGATCGCTCTGATAAGCCTGATAGCGCTGACAATACTAATAGCGCCGATAAAGATGATAACGCCAATCGCGACTTTATTTTTAAAGGTTATGAGATGGTAGCGTTCCCGACAGCTATGGACAAGCAAATGCCAAAAATTGGTTATTTGCCCGGTACGATGCCTTGGTATTTTGGCGAAAAGCTTAAGGCGTTGGGCGTTACCATTGATAATAAATTGGCGACGGGGCAGACACATCAAGATAGAAAGCTAATCTCAGGCGATGGACCCTTGGCGGCCAATGACTTTGGTAAGATGAGTGCTGAAGCTTTATTAAAGGAGCTTAGCTAAACCGTTTGGATTCAGTCATAGCACAAAAAAACGGACTATTAATCAGTCCGTTTTTTGTTTTTATGGTTCAATATTTTTATAATAAAAGATTTAGTCGTTCTGACTGCTAGCCCCATCATAGAGCTCACGCACCACTTCACCAATCACTGCAATACCATCGGTCAAAGTCTGCTCATTAGCAGCGATACTCATTCGGATACACTCATGGGCATGTTTATAATCGCTGACATCGACACCGGGGAAGAAATACTCACTTGGTACGATAATCGTGCCTTTGTCTTTGAGAATCTCATACAGCTCAGTGGTACTAATCGGCAAGTCTTTAAACCATAACCATAAAAATATCGCACCTTCAGGCTTGTGAATCATTAGCGGATAATCACCCAGCGCTTCTTTTAACAGCTTCACAGCGAGGGTCGCTTGCTGTTGATAAAAGGGTTTAATCTCATTATCCGCCAACTGCTTGATACGGTCATCGTTCACTAATGGTGTCGCAATCGCTGCCCCAAAACGTGTCGGTGCCAGATTGACCACTGCATTCATAGCGCTGACCGCTTCGATGACTTTCGTATCGGCAACGATAATGCCGGTACGCATACCGGGCAGACCAATTTTAGACAGGCTAAAGCACAAAATCGTATTATTATCCCAGTTCAAATGCGCGTTAGAGTAGATGATATTCGGGAAGGGCATACCGTAGGCGTTATCGATAATCAGCGGTATCTCATAACGTTTGGCAAGCTCGGATAAATGCGCCATTTCCTCATCGGTCAACACATTGCCCGTTGGATTGGTCGGACGTGAGCAGCAAATCGCGCCAATGCGACCTTCCGTCAATGCTGACAAGTTTTCTAACGCGTCAAAATCTACCCGATATTTAAAGAAACCTTCCTCGCCATCATGCGTCACTTCATCGATATGCGGTAATACCGCGGCGAAATGCTGACCTTCGACATGCACATCGCTATAGCCAATATACTCAGGGGTTAATGGTAGCAAAATAGATTTATCTACCAATTTGCTCTGTTCGTCAACGAACGCACCACCAAATAAATTAAACAAGTAGAAAAAAGCATTCTGTGAGCCATTGGTCAAAGCGATATTTTCTGCGGTTAGATTCCAATCATAATGACGATTAAAGAAGCCAACCAAGGCATCGATAAAACCCGCATCACCCTGCGGATTGGAGTAATTTGCCATGCTAATAATCGCGCTACTATTCGCCTCACCGGTATCGTTATCATTACCTAGCGCTTTATAAGTCTCTAAAAACAGCTCATTAACCGCATCAATCTTAGCAGGGTTTCCACCGCCCAGCATATTAATAGGCTGATCGCTTTTTAGCGCATCGCCCAAATCATCCATCAATTGTGAGATGCCAGTTGGCTGGGTAAATTTTTGACCGAACTTTGAGAATTTCATAAGGCTACCATGCTGTTTTTGAGGATTTTATAAGGTAAGATTTAATCGATAAAGTGGGGCTAGTATAGCAAAGGGTTGCGATAAAATAAGCAAAGTGCATGGTTGATACTGACTTATATGTCTATATAGGTTGTGAAGCAAAAAAACGCCTTCTAGGTGAGTAGAAAGCATTTAGGTTAAGTTGAGTACGTACGGCAACAGGTGACGTATTAGATATACATATTCTTGCTTGCCAGCACCAACATGTTCATAATAAAAAATATGAAGTTATTTTTAAAACACTTAGAAAAGTTGGTGGTGTTCTAAAAAGTATGCTGACATCAGACATAGCCATAATTGATATAAAAGAATACCAAATCAAACACTTTTAAGTGATTATCGAGCTTCTTAGAGAAACAACAGGTTTTTCTAACGGCTCGTTTTAGTCGGTGTCTAAGACGGCAGTTATTGCCTTCAATACCTATCGTATGCTGTTTGCCAACTTGTTTGTTATCTGGTTTAAAGGCCGTTATGAAACTGTCCCAATTGTCCATACTGATTGAGCCATAGCTGACTTTGAGCTGCTTTAGACGCGCTCTTAGTTTCTGAGCCGTTTTTAAGTCGCGTTTGCCCCAGACATAAGCGACAATCTCATTGGTAGCACGGTCATAAGCGTAGATGAGCCAGACTTTACGCTTCTTGCGATACACGTAAGTCCAGAACTCATCAACCTCTAAGCGTTCATAGTAGCGCTTCTTAGGCGCAATCTTATAAACAGATGAGCCTATGGTGCTAAGCACTTTACCAATGCTAACTGAGGCTATAATAGCAATGTCTCTAATGCCACAGCCTCTCACTGTCATTAGCCGTATTTTATCTTCTATTCTAGAGTGACAGCCGTTATAAGTTAGGGCATGATCGCCAATAAACTGGCGTTTGCAGTCCTTACATTGATAGTTCTGCTTGCCATAGCTTTTTTTGCCGTGTATCGAAAAACTGGGACTGTGACAGTCGGGGCAATCGATCTGTATTTGTGTCTTCATAACCTCAAATATATCATCTTGCCTCGGCTGTCACTCTCCTTTATTAACTCAGCATACTTTCTGATACACCACCGAATCTCTTAAAACAAATATATTGCAGGATGCCATGTCAAAAAAGTGGTAGGGTCCTGAGGCGCAGAGCCTTAGTTTGTTACTATATTAAAGAGCATGACATCAGTATCTGCAGAGCTTATTTGATCTTTAACATCAGTGTCACCTGTTATTATCACAAGTCTGTGGCTACTGACGAGAATAAGCAGATAGCGGACTTGCTAATAGATCTGACTCAGCAGAATAAGAATTGGGGCTTTGGATTGTGCTTTTTAAGCCTACGTAACGTGCTGGGACTGCCATAATAGTAAATAAAAAACATGAAATAAGTCCATTTATCGTTTCTAGCTATTTGATCCGTTTAAAGTATACAAACCGTGACGAATAATAATTATTCAAGATTATCTTTCACTTTGAAAGGTTCCGAGAATTGTAGGATTAAGAAATTGACCACCGACAATATGATCGCAATCTCATAACGCCCATAAGCAACAGAGATGCCAATAGCAGCAGTATTCCATAGACTCGCAGCTGTCGCAGTGCCTCTTACCGTATTATCGCCTTTAAAAATCGCCCCGCCACCAATGAAACCCATACCTGTAATAATGGCGTACATGATTCTCGCTTCGGGTTCTACTGCACCTCCATGATAGATATCGACAGCCACTAGCATGAAAGCACAGGATGCAATACTGACTAATGGGAAAGTTCTGAGTCCTGCACCCTTATCTTTCATCTCACGATTAAGCGCAATCGGTAGGGAAAGCACGAAAGCAATTGCTAATTGAATTAGGTGATACACCATTAATTTTAAGTTTAAATCAAATTCAAACATGGTTTATTGCACTCTTTAAAAGAAGGTTAAATGAACAAGGGTGATTATCGTTATTTTTAATGCGTCGAAGATGACTTATTACTGCGTAATTTACCAATCATGGTGACAATGGCCACGACAATAACACCGACGGCTAAGCCTACTAACGCATTTAATAGCATCGTTGTTATGCTTTCAAATATGCCAGTTAGATGCGCTAAGTCTTCCACTTCATGATGCAAAAAACTGATCCCGTGCACTAAGATACCGCCGCCCACTAGAAACATTGCTAATGTCCCAGCAATGGATAAAAACTTCATCAGCTTTGGTGCCGCAGACAATAAAATCCCACCTATTTTCTGCTTTGCACCGTTCGTCTGTTTCATTAGGTAAAGACCTAAATCATCCATTTTAACGATACCCGCTACTAAGCCATAAACGCCTACTGTAATGCCAATAGCAATAATAGACAGCATCACGCTCTTCTCTAAAAGCGTCGCTCCAACTGCTGAGCCGAGTGCAATTACGATAATTTCAGCCGATAGAATAAAGTCGGTGCGCACCGCACCTTTGATTTTGTCCTTTTCAAAAGCAACCAAATCAATCGTCTCATCAGCATTGGCACGTAGACGGGCTATTTGTTCTTCATCGTGAGGTAAGATATGTGGCCAGAACTTATGAATGATTTTTTCAGCACCCTCATAAGCCAAATAGACACCTCCGCACATCAATAAAAACGTGACTAATGGCGGGTAGATGGCACTAATCAGCAACGCTAATGGTACTAATATAAGCTTGTTAACGAATGAGCCTTTGGCAACGGCCCAAACTACTGGCAGCTCACGGTCGGCTTTAACGCCTGAAACTTGCTCAGCATTAAGGGCCAAATCATCACCCAATACTCCTGCCGTTTTTTTAACGGCAACCTTGGTCATGATCGACACATCATCTAATATCACACTGATGTCATCAAGCAAGGTTAATAAACTGGCTCCTGCCATGTGCGCTCCTTTGCGTCTATTTATATAAATTAATTGATAGGTTTTTTATTAAAGTCTTTCTAATGTTTTTTGGTATCACCGACAATCTTATCCATCAAAGCAAATAACAGGCCTGACAGTACAAACGTCATATGGATAATCACTTTCCACATCAATCTATCAGCATCACCTTCGCTCATCTCTTTAGGTATATCCATAAATGATTTAAGAAGATCAATCGCAGAAATGGCAACGATGGCACCAATCACTTTGAGTTTTAGCCCAGAGAAATTGATTTTTCCCATCCATTCAGGACGGTCCTCATGATCTCCGGTATCAATTTTTGAGACAAAAATCTCATAACCACTAAATATGATGATAAGCAATAAACTTGCGACCAATGACATGTCGATAAGCGCCAACGCACCAACGATGACATCGGCTTCAGATGCACTGAACACATGAGTCGTCATATGCCATAGCTCTTGAAAAAACTTAATAAATAACAAAATGATACCGAGCACCAATCCTAAATAGAACGGGGCTAGCAGCCAACGACTATTAAATATGGTTTTTTCTAATCTTTGTTCAGCTTTCTTCAGCATTTGTGTCTCTTGTTGTTGGCAATATAAATTTTTAAATATAATACCCCACTCTCAACTTGTTTTTCTAAGGTATTGGTTTACTTAGTTTTTAAAATTTCAGTTAAAACAATTAGAATTTTAAATTCTATAAAAACCAAAAGCCTACGATAAGTTGAGATTGGCGTATATAATGTCTATTATTAGGTAATAAAAAGCAATGCATATTAGAAAAAAGGTTATACCAATTGTTTGGTATAACCTGTTATTAACGATATTCTAAGATAATGATTTTTTGCTTTACATTGTATACACTCTAAGCAGTGAGTTTATCCTGTTGCTTACGGTGTTTCAGCGAAGCCAGCAGGGCCCAACCAATGAAGGCAATACCAATCAAACCTGTGATAAGCTCTGGCACATGGAATTTCACCGACAATAGCATAATGATGGCTAGAGCGCCGATGGCATAATGCGCGCCATGCTCAAGATAGACAAACTCATCAAGCGTGCCTTTATCGACTAAGAAAATAGTCATCGAACGCACGAACATCGCACCGATTGCTAGACCGAGCATAATCACGATAACGTCATTGGTAATCGCAAAGGCGCCAATCACACCATCGAAACTGAATGACGCATCAAGGACTTCTAGATATAAAAAGCCGATGATTCCGCCTTTCATAATCGCACTGGTCGCTGCTGCACCTGAGCCAGCTTCAGCGTTTTCTAAGTCTTCTTCAAGGTCGCCTTCTAGCATACCCGAGACCACTTGTACGCCAAGATATACCAAGATACCCCAAACGCCAGCGATTAGGACAGCGGCGGATTGCTCAGGGTCAGCAAATGATACGGCAATCATCAACACGATAAGCGCGACAAAGACGCTCATGGCATCTACTTTGCCAAGCTTTGCCAAACGGCTTTCAAGCCAGTTAAACCAGTGCACTTCTTTTTCATCAAAAATGAAGTTTAAGAAGACGAGCAATAAGAAAATACCACCAAAGGCTGAGATTTCAGCATGGTGTGCCATTAAACGGGCAGAGTATTCTTCTGGTTGATACAAAGCCAGTTTGATGACCTCTACCATAGCGAGCTCAGCAGTTACCGCGACAATGACAATAGGAAATACCAAGCGCATCCCAAATACAGCAATCAAAATACCAACGGTTAAGAATATCTTTTTCCAAAACTCATCCCAGCCTTTGAGGACTGAGGCATTAACCACCGCATTATCGAATGATAATGAGATTTCCATGACGGCCAAAATAGCGGTAATAGATAAGGTTGCGATCAAACCACCCATCCCGCCATGTGAATATCCCCACCATGCCGCGATCGCTAATGCAATGGCGGTAAAGATAAAGTCTAAATAAAAATGTCTCATGACACATCCTGTCTGGTTGCGTAACGCTAAGTGTATCTACTAAAAGTATGAGGCATAAAAAAAGTGGCTATCGTGAGCCACTTTCCTATGTGATTTTTAATAGAATATAAAGTATTTTTGAAAAATCTTCTATGTAGAATTGTCACTGTATTTTTTATGCTTTGGCGATTAAAAACACCTTATATATTGATAATAATTCTAAGCGTAAGACACTGATTAAATAGAATTATGCTATTTTGGGTATACCCTAGCGAGACCAGTAAAACAGACCATAATTTGAGCTAATAAGTTACCTAAAATGGACAATGTTAGCAGGACTATTAATTGTCTTAAATGGTTGCCTTTCAGCTAATAGTCCATGTTATGTCTAATAATGATAGATACTATGCCACTGCTGGCTTTTCTAGTTGTTTTAGTCCAATCGTTTTCAGTCTTCCTTGGCCGTCAACTTCTTTAATGACTAATAACCACTCCTTATTAATCACAACCGTATCGCCTGCTACGGGTGCCATCTTTAAGCTATCCTTAATATATTCAGCAACCGTTTGTTCCCACATATTATTCGTGTTCAGGGTATCTTCTAGAGATTCGAATTTCATCCTATTGGTAAAGAAAGGCACATCTTTAAGTTTGACACTCGGCGATAGCATCCAATCGCCATAAAAATCATCGATGGCTCTGCGGTCTAACGTAGTGTCATTAAAAACAGTCGCAATCTGATCGGCATAATCGCCACTCATGGCATACCATACGCTATCGCCAAATTTGAGCTTAGTCTGTTCATTAATTGCCAAGATTTGCTGACCACGCACCAAGGCAAAAACATGGATTCCTTCAGGGCTGATACGCGTAGATATATCCTTCGGATGACGACCAATTGCAAACGCGCCTAACTTTACTTCAAATTCATACAACGTAATACTTGCTCTATCTGACACCCACACTTCATGCTCTTCTTTTGGGCCCTTATTGTTAGGAATACGCACCTTAAACAGATTGGCCATAAAAGGAATGGTCGTCCCTTGTAACACCAACGATAAGACCACCACCCCAAAAGCGATATCAAACAGCATAAAGGCATTGTCTACCCCTGCAATCACTGGCAACATGGCAAGGGTAATGGGCACTGCACCACGTAAGCCGACCCAAGAGATAAAGCCGATCTCTCTATTTTTAAATTTAAACGGTAAAACACTGGTATAGACTGCAATAGGACGAGCCACTAAAATCATAAAGGCAGCAATGGCCACTGAATAAGGCCAAACTTCAAGAACGTTCGATGGCGTGACCAATAGGCCCAATACCACAAATAACACCGCTTGCGACAACCACGCAAAGCTGTCCATCACGCGCATGACATGCTCAGTTGAGCGTACCTTATGGTTGCCAATCATAATACCAGCGATAAAGACTGCGAGAAACCCACTACCGCCCAGTAAGTTAGTGGCAGAAAACACTGCTAAACCCGCCGACATTATTAAAATGGCATACATACCTTCTGCCAAATGTATCTTAGGTAATAATCGAGATAGGAAATAACCAAAGAACAAGCCCATTCCTAAACCAAAACTAAGCTGTTGTAATAGTAGGCCTAAGAAGCCTAGCGCTGTCTGTCCGGCAGGATCAACATTTAGAGCAATCAATCCAGTGACTAACAGAATCGCTAAAGGGTCGTTGGCGCCCGACTCTAATTCAAGCGTGGCTTGGACACGATCATTTAATTTAACACCGCCATTACGCAACAGTGAAAATACCGCTGCCGCATCGGTTGAACCCACGATTGCTGCCAGTAATAAGCCAAAGCGCCAATCGACATCCAGCAGCCATGTGACGAATACACCCAGTATCATGACTGTCGCAAGTACGCCCCAAGTAGCCAGTGTGATGGCTGGTTTTAAGCCAACTCGGAATGATTTAACAGAGGTGCGCAACCCGCCATCTAACAAAATACAGGCTAAGGCTGCTTGTCCGACAAAATTGGCTATCGCATATTGAGAAAATTCAATACCCAAGATACCTTCTTCACCAGCAAGCATCCCGACGACTAAAAACAATAGCAAAAGTGGAACACCCAAACGCGCCGATAACGTACTTGCCATGATACTGGCGAAAATTAATACTGCTCCTACGAGATACACGATATTTAAGGTATCCATGTTTCATTAAGCCTTATTTTATAATATTAAGCTGAACTAACCAGAACGGGAGTAACATTTACCCATTGTTTTCAACAGTTAATTATTATTTTAACATGCTCCTTAAGAATAACTGAGCTATGCTTGTATGTTGGTAAATATCTTATTCTACTATTGCTAAACGAGTCATATTATGAAAAAAGAGACATTGACAGGACTATCTATTATTACATTTGCAGCATTTTATATTTGGATTCAAAATGGCAGTAACCCATTTGATAAAAAAAGAAATACTGAACTCGAACAAGCTCAAAAAACATCAAAGATTGCATTGCTAACGAAGTGCCAGAAAGCAGTACAGCCCATGCTTAAAGGCTTTAAGTCTATGGACATTAAACGAAAAAACACAGACTACAGACGATTAAATAATGGTAACTTTGAAGTCATAACACATTACTACGCTGAAGATAGTTTGGATGCGGCTCCGCTCATTATCGTCGACTGCTTATTCGATAAAGATGGCAGTTTATTAGAAACAGCGCAGGTTAAATAACTTCCAGTATAGCTATGGAGCTGTAGTAGATAAGACTTTAAATAACACACCTTTTTCTCAAACTTTTAAGCTGGTCATGCTGCTAGCCATTTGCTCGAGCCTTTCCTAAAAAGTGTGTAACTGCTTATAATCCACTAACAGGAGAATAAGCAATGACTACTCAATCTGACATTAAAAAACTGGCCGAGCAAATGGCTGGTAGTATGAAAAGCTTCGATGACATCAAAGACTTTCAGAAGCAACTCATGCAGTCCTTTATCGACACTGCCCTTGAAGCTGAGATGGAAGATCATCTCGGCTACCCCAAGCATGAGAAAGCAGATAAACCAAACAAGCGCAACGGACACACTAAAAATACCGTCCGCAGTGATACAGGCGATCTTGAGATCTCCACCCCAAGAGACCGTCATGGTGACTTTGAACCTACACTCGTGCGCAAGCATCAAACCCGTATTAGCGGCCTTGATGATAAAATCATATTCCTTTACGCCAAGGGTCAAACCACCACCGAGATTGTAGAGAGCATTAAAGAGCTCTATGACGTCGACATCTCAAGCTCTCTTGTCTCAAGAGTCACCGATAACATATTAGAGGACATCACCGCTTGGCAGAACCGGCCGCTGAGCAGTGTTTATCCTATCGTCTACTTAGACTGCATTGTCGTCAAAGTTCGTCAGGACAAGCAGATCATCAACAAAGCTATCTATCTGGCCTTAGGCGTTGCTCTTGATGGTAAAAAAGAGCTGCTTGGCATGTGGCTATCAGAGAACGAGGGCGCTAAATTCTGGCTTGGTGTTCTCACTGAACTACAAAACCGCGGCGTTCAGGACATTCTTATTGCTTGTGTCGATGGTTTAAAGGGCTTCCCCGATGCCATTAACACCGTCTATCCTCACGCTCAGGTCCAGCTTTGCATTGTTCATATGGTGCGCTATTCGATGAAGTTCGTACCTTGGACAGATAAGAAGGCAATAGCGGCTGATTTAAAGGCCATCTACGGCGCTGATACCCTTGAGATAGCAGAGGCCAATCTTGAACACTTTGATGAGACTTGGGGGGATAAGTATCCGCACGTGGTCAAGTCTTGGCGTAATAACTGGGAGGGCTTAACGGTGTTCTTTGGCTACCCTAAAGACATTAGAAAAGTGATTTATACCACCAATGCTATTGAGTCTTTAAACAGCGTGATTCGGACAGCGGTGAATAAGCGTAAGGTGTTCCCGTCTGATCAGGCAGCGTTTAAAGTGGTGTACTTAGCCACCCAGCAGGCATCCAAAAAGTGGTCGATGCCTATTCGTAACTGGACGTCTGCTCTGAATCGCTTTATGATTATGTTTGATGATCGTATCAGTAAGCATTTAATCTAAAGGGCAGTTACACAGAATTCGGGATGGGCTCATTTGCTCAGCCAGTTTTTTAATGTCAGATTGAGTGGTCATTGCTTATTCTCCTGTTATTGAATTATAAGCAGTTGCACAATTTTTAGGAAAAGCTTCTCAATCTGGCATTAAGTTACTGATTCATTTCGGCTATACCCGAGCGGAAACAGCTATATCACCCTTTAAGCCCATTGATAGACTGTTTAAAATAGACTAATGCAGTAAAACCACTTCAAGCGTACTATTATTAGCATATTTTTAATAAAAAAAAGCCAACCATAAGAGGGTGGCTTATTAGCGTTTGAATCACTCGAATTCATTATTACACATTAAAACCTATGTGCTTCCCTGTTGGCAGCTCAACATCGATACGAAGCTTACCACCCATAGCTTCAACATATTTTTTCATGGTCGATATTTTAAGATCATTGCCGCGATTTTCTATAGCAGACAATGAAGGTTGTTTAATACCCATGGTTTGAGCCAGCTCTTTTTGAGAGATCTCTAACTCTTCACGGATACGAGACAGCTGGTTTTCTAAAAGCAGTTGCTCTGCCAGTTGTTTAATACGCGCTCGGCTGTCTAAAGAGCGCTCAGCTAACATCTCTTGTAATGTCTTAGTCATATCATGAATCTCCTAAAGTTCTGAGGTGACACTCATACTGTTGGTCTGCAGTGTCTAGCATTTCTTTATAAAAACGCTTTTTATTACCCTTATCACCAATACAAAGCACAATAGCTTGCCGCTTTGGGTCAAAGGCAAAAAAGGCTCTGAGTGGCTTGCCTCTGTGCTGAACACGTAACTATTTCATGTTGGTAAACTTTGAATCATACACCGTATCTACTAAAGGGCGACCTAAGCTTGGGCCTTGTTGTTCTAAAACCATCAAAGCTGCCAGTACTTTTTCTTACGTTGATTCATCTTGCTGATCAAAGCATTGGTTGAACAGCTCTGTTGTGATGACAGTCCACATATAAAAACCAATATATAGATTACAGTCTATATAATATAACTAATCGAGACAGTCTGCAATTAGAACGAGCAGCTTTAGCGCGTCTTATTACTGGCTTACGACATTATGATCAGCTCTTAACAACCTATTCTTAGTTGTGATAGTATTTTCTATCGTATAACGATACTGGTTTTTAGTTATTTTCGGACAACTTAGAACCTGATATTCAAACCAAGATAGCAATACGCAAATGATGTTAAAATACAATCAGAGAAGTCTATAGACCACTAAAACACTTGGGAAACGACTAAGAGTTCAACGCCCTTACAACGCACTAATCACGATTTAAGGGAAAAATAACTTTGTATAAATCAGAGCAAGCAAGACAAGTAATTTATCATCAAGACCCTACTGTTAACACTGACTGGTTAGACGCGGTTACGATTGATACCGACAGCAAGAAAACAACCAAAGCAGAGAACGAGCAGCTGACAAAAGGATTTGTTAGGGAATTGATAGCAGGTAAAGTCATTGGCATTGAGTCGCTCGATGATTTAAATTTTTGATGGTCTGCTAAAAATCAGCACACCTTCATCATAATGACGAACCCTAAAAAGACATCAGTTAGGCGGAATAAAAACTGATTGTTGGTGCGGGTGTTGATATTGAGAAAAATACATAATAAGAAAGCCCGTAAAAACTGGACGTACAACCGACAGTTTGTGTTCTAGGATAGAAGTCAAACTAGAGCATGTTTAAAAAAATCTAGCGGCAACCATCGCAGACAACATAAAAATTTAACCAGCAGTTTCAATTGCTCGTATGAGAAATCTATTATTATCCAATCCTGCGCCCTTAGTTTTTATAGTTAATCAGTCAATATACACACTAATCTTTCTCAAATGCTGGCTAATTGTCTTTTTTCAATTCTTACAGTGGGACTGAACCAGTGAAAGGACCTGATAAGCTATCATTAGCCTATACCTCTCAGCAAATCGTCAAGGACTTTAAAACTAGTGCTCTGAACTAAAACGGTTCTATAACTTTTTATCGTAGTAAGGTGGAAAGTTAGGATAGAATAGAGGTACCAATAACAGTTAGATTAAAGGAAGCCCTATGTCAGCAACCAAGGAAGAGATAGCTGAGTTCATGAAGTCTGAGTTCCCTCAAGCAAAGTACAAGATTGAGGCAGTAAATAGCAGTGGGTCAATTTTATCCCATGATATCAGTTTAGATGATTTGAGACCTGGAGGTACTGTATCGGGACCTGTAATGATGGGAATTGCTGATGTGGCTCTTTATGTGGCTATCTTAGGTAGAATTGGCATAGTACCATTAGCAGTAACCACGAGTCTAACTATCAACTTTTTACGTAAACCAACTGCAAAATCACTCATTATTGCTGAGTGCAAACTGCTAAAAGTTGGAAGAAGTCTAGTCGTAGGTGAGGTTTCTTTATACTCAGATGGATCTGACGAATTAGTTGCCCATGTTGTGGGAACCTACTCAGTACCACCAACCAAGAACAAGTCTGAAAATATGTAAAAGATATCAACTTAAAGCCCTTTGCTCAAATCCTAGTGAAATAGATCAGGCGTTTTTACTGGTATAGTTCTCTAGTGAGGACTTGAATCTTTGGCTGTGGGCTAAGAAATAGTCCCAGTGTACTTACCATACAAATTTTATTTGTGATCGGTGCGCTACACAGACTGTAATACTCAGCATGAGTATTACAGTCTGTGTATGTGATAGCGTAGGTCAGCATTATAATATTAAGCTTATATAACTATAAAATAGATACTTCTAGCCAATACGCAGGTGTTTTCCCTCTAGAAGCTTGGAGAGTTTCCTAAAAACTGTGTAACTGCTTATAATCCACTAACCGGAGAATAAGCAATGACTACTCAATCTGACATTAAAAAGCTGGCTGAGCAAATGGCTGGTAGCATGAACAGCTTTGATGACATCAAAGACTTCCAAAAGCAGCTCATGCAATCCTTTATCGATACTGCCTTAGAGGCTGAGATGGAAGACCATCTCGGCTATCCCAAGCATGAAAAGGCGGATAAACCTAATAAGCGTAACGGGCACACTAAAAAGACCGTCCGCAGTGACACAGGCGATCTTGAGATATCCACCCCAAGAGACCGTGATGGTGACTTTGAACTTGCGTTAGTGCGTAAGCATCAAACCCGTATTAGTGGCCTTGATGATAAAATCATATTTCACTACAGGCATAGCCTTACGTCTTGCGCTTCGGGCAAGTGTCTCCCAGACACTTGCTGATCCTCGCTCATACGCCAAAGGTCAAACCACCACTGAGATCGTAGAGAGCATTAAAGAGCTCTACGATGTCGACATCTCAAGCTCTCTTGTCTCAAGAGTCACTGACAACATCTTGGATGACATCACCGCTTGGCAGAACCGGCCACTGAGCAGCGTCTATCCTATCGTCTATTTAGACTGCATCGTCGTTAAGGTACGCCAAGACAAGCAGATCATCAACAAGGCGATCTATCTGGCCTTAGGAGTGGGACTTGATGGTAGAAAAGAGCTGCTTGGCATGTGGCTGTCAGAGAATGAAGGCGCTAAGTTCTGGCTAGGCGTTCTCACTGAACTACAAAACCGCGGAGTGCAAGATATCCTCATTGCCTGTGTTGATGGTTTAAAGGGCTTCCCTGATTCCATCAATACCGTTTACCCCAACGCTCAGGTTCAGCTGTTACGGTGATATAAGCTGCCATAGTATCGTCCTAAATATCGCTAAGACATAGATTTTAACATAATAAACGAACATAAGTTTACAAAAGCCATAAGATAGTTACCACCATTCAAGTCTTCACTAGAAAACCAAACAGACTTATATGGCCTAATATTCAAGGTACTCTTTGATAGGACGTTTATTAAACTGTGTAGGGTCTTTTTTAAGACGGTTAATCATTTCAAACTCCCACATCTTAGGGTCTTGAGCTGCTGGACTGGTAGAGCTAACCAAATGGTTGTAATCGGCAACAAAGCTGAGCCTTTCCTAAATTTCGTGTGAGTATTTCTACAATCTAAATGATAGTTACACAGTTTTTAGGAAAGGCTCAAGAATTAAGAAATTCTCTCTTATGTTATACCGAAACAGTGCTTTGTTTAATTTATCTTCAAACTTAGACTTGCAAATAATATCGAATCAAAAAGCCCCTGTTTAGGGACTTTGCAATGCTAGAAATTTTTTCACCCCTAAATCATTGCCCGAACCCGCGCCATAATCCCGCGCCCAATCACCAACCTCACATAAATAATGGCAATGGCAAACAGCAATACGACTAATGCCACACCGCCAATAGCCAAACTTGTCCACGGCACACTAAAGCGCAGATTAAACCATTGGGTAATAGCGGCCCAAGCACCGATATTAGCGATAATGACCGCAAATAAGGCGGCACTAATGCCAAGTATGCCAAGCTCTAAGATATTGAGCATATAGAGGTCGCGCTTTTGCATACCGAGCAGCCTAAATGAGGCGCTGTCTTTCATGCGGTCTTGCGAAGTAGACAGTAGCGAGCTAATCAAAACCATGATGCCTGTTAACAATGCCAGTAAGGTGAAGACGTAAACCAAGCGGCTCATTTGTACGACCAATTCTTGGACTTGCTGCGCGATTGCTGTGCCGTCGATGGTCGTTACCGCAGGAAACTCGCGTACTAACTGACCTTGGAGCTTTGGAATATCATCCGCTGCGACATGGGCGGTGGCAAATTGGATTTGCGGCGCAGCTGCTAACACTTCAGGCTCAAATAAGAAGTAAAAATAGGGACTGGGTCCTTTCTCATAGCGCGAGCGGATACTGGTGATTTGCCCGACAATCTCAATCCCTTGGATATTAAAGCGCACCTGATCACCCATACCGACGTTTAGCAAGCTGGCTGCCGTATCCAAAATCGATAAGGGCGCAACGGTTTGTGCTGGGTCGTTATCTGAAGTCTTAATAGGGGTATAAAGCTTGTCGTTTTCTACCGCATCAGTGATGAATTCAGTGTCCATCACCGTATCGGCGTAGCTCAAATTAAAGACCCGCGCCGGGTCATCAAAGCCGTCAGCAGGCTCGATATCTTGTACGGGTATATTATTAGCCGTGACGACACGCGCACGAATGACAGGATAATAGCTGACAGGGGCAGCAATAATATTATTAATCTCGTCATGCTGGTCGCTTTGAATATCGAGTAAAAATAAATTGGGCGCATCTTCAGGATAGGCATTAATAAACTGGGCATTGATACTATGATTGAGCGTGGTAATCAAAGTTAAAACCGCCACTGACAGCGATAAAGTGACAAAAAATAATGCTGACTGATTGCCTTTACGGGCAAGGTTATGGATAGCAATACGCTGCATCCAGCTGATATTAGAATGCTTGGCAAACTTAGTCAGCAGCCATAACCAACCGCGAGCCAATAGCCAAAATATCGCTACGAAGGCAGTTAAGCCTATTAACAGCTGCGCACCTAGTAACAGAGAATTGACTTCATAAGCGAAAAACACATAGAGACCAACTAGCATCAATCCATACCAAAGTAACGGCAGACTCCGATACCAAGGCAGATTTTGCGAGTTTGTGCTTGCACCTTGATTAAGCAAAGTCGCAGGCTTGGTGCTACTTAACGTGCTTAAACCACGCTGAGCGATAAGCAAGGTCAGCACTAGCGCGATAATAATGGTTTTAATGGCGCTAATTGGGTTAATAGCTAAACCAACATCCGCTGGCAAGATAGCAATCAGATACGGCTGGCCGACTTTAAGTAAGCCAAAACTCACGATAACCGCGGCCACACAGGCGATGATAGTAGTAACAATCAATAGCTGATAGTAGCTGCGTTTTAAGGATTTAAGCGGCTCACCTAATGCCAAGCGAATGGCATTACTAGACTGCTGCTTGGTCACAAAAGCGGTAATGACACCGTACATCGCAACGGCTGATAATAACAATACGGCAATGACGAGCAGCTTTAAAAACATTAAAACGTTGTCAGAGATACGCGAGACAGAGGTATCTGCTGACTTGGCATCAGAGAGCTCAATATCAGGATAATTATTGAGTATTTGCGTCAGCTTATCTCGCTGCACGGCCATTAATTCAGGCGCGCCGGCCAACTCAATACGATAGTTAATACGGCTACGCTGTCCTAATAAATTGGTCGCCGCGAGCGCATCCTGATGCATCAAAACCCGCCCACCAAAACCAAAGGCAGTCAGTGGACGGTCAGGCTCTTTGGTCAGCACGTCGCTAATAATAAACTCAGCATCACCAATGGTGATTTGGTCACCGACACTGGCGTTTAAGCTGTTTAGTACTTCAGGCGCGACGACGACATTAGCAGCGCTTAATTGCTGCCATAATGGTTGCCCCGAAGCAAGCTCGGCTTCTCCATATAATGGATAAGCTGGCGAAACCGCTTTAACGCTGGCAAGTAAAGTTTGCTCATCGGTCACCACCATCGCACTAAACTGATAGTCATAAACGATTTGCGTATCAGCGACCGTCTCTACTTGTGCTAATATCTCGCTTGGCCAATCTTGCTTACTGTTTAAAATCAAATCGCCGCCAACGAGCGCGCGCTGATTATCATTGATATAAGTATCAACCGATTGCTGGATAGAATCTAAAGTCAGGTAAGTGGCAAGCGAAAGAACTAGCGTGATTAAGAATAAGACGGGGTATATCCAGCGCTGCCACCAGCTACGACTTAAGGCTTGCGCGCCCAAGTTTTTTGAAATTAATAGACGATTAAATAGTTGGCTTATGATGCCACGCGAATCAGTCGACTCATTATCCATGTTATCCATTGATTTTTGATCCATCTATCATACCGTCATGCATGGTAATGACACGATCTGCCATCTCCGCTAGTGCGGCATCGTGGGTGACGACCACCAGTGCAGAGCCAACTTGCTGGCGTAAATCTAATAACAGCTGCATCACTTGCTTGGCATTTTGTTCATCTAAGTTACCGGTTGGTTCATCGGCAAAGACGATTTTTGGCTGCGATACCAACGCACGGGCAACTGCTGTTCGTTGCTGTTCTCCACCTGATAATTGGTTAGGTAAGCTATCACGCCGATGCCCTAAATCAACCGCTGCAATCAATTCATTGACGCGTGCTTTATTCGGACGGCGGGCAATATCAAGCGGAAAGGCAATATTTTCAGCAACAGTTAATGTCGGTAATAGATGAAACGATTGAAAGACAAATCCCATCTCACGTTGGCGAATGACCGCCAGCGTATCTTCATTAAGGCTGCTTAAGGTTTGTCCCGCTAACTCAACCGAGCCACTATCAGGATAATCTAACGCTGCTAGTAATCCGAGCAAAGTCGATTTGCCCGAGCCGGATTTACCCATGATGACCACAAACTCGCCCGCATCGACATGAATATCGACGTCTTTAATAATGGCTAATGATTGCTCACCGACTTGAACGGTTTTATTTAGCTTGGAGGCGGTAAGTAGCGCTTTGTTATTGGCTGTAGCAGTCATTGGCTAGTCTCAGTAGGTGTGCTAGGTTTCGTTGCCGTAACAGTATGGTTTGCTTCTAGCTTTTCGATTTCAGGTTGCAGAATTGGCAAAATATTGTCGTTAACGATAATAGTATAGCCTTTCTTGGTTGGATGAATGGCATCGGCTTGGTTTAATTCTGCATCACCGCCCACACCGTCTAAAAAGAATGGAATCAGCGTCACATTCATATCTTTCGCCACCCTTGGGTATATCGCGGCGAACGACTCTACATAGTCAGCGCCAAGATTGTCATAAATCTGCATACCACCCAAAATGACTTCGCTACCGCCATCTTGAAGGCGTTTAATAGCGGTACGAATATTGGCTTCGACCGTTGCCACATCAATACCACGGATGGCATCATTGGCACCGATGGTCAAAATGGTAATATCAGGTTTGGTTTGCAATACCCAGTCCAGTCGATTGACCAATCCAGTACTGGTTTCACCGCTTAATCCTGAATTGATTACTTTAACATCCTTGTAGCCCATTTCTTTTAAGCGAGCTTCTAGCTGCGCAGGATAATTGGCATCATTGTCAACGCCAAGCCCTTCAGTTAACGAATCGCCCAATGCCAAGATGGTTAAAGGTGCTTGCTGCTCAGCTGAATTCGTTGACTCATTAGATTGCGTAGATTCTGGTGTTTGAGGTTCAGCCATTGTCGTATTGACGGCCGGATTATTATTTTGAGTGTTATCAGCCGTTTTAGTGTCAGGCTGCTGTTGACAACCGCTAATAGCGATTGCGAGGCTCAAGGCGGCGACCGTGAGCAAACGCTGCGGTAGGTGAGAGGGTGCGTTTATCATGTTTCTGCTGTCCTAAATACAATAAAGTCAGTCTAGCAGAATCAGGTAAGCCGCAATATGGTACAAAAGTTAATTGATTGACGCCGAAGGTTAATTGCTTGAAGATAAAAATTAAATCTTTTTACCATCAACCATTAGCGGGCGGCTAACCAGCCAAGCAAACCCCACGTTGATAATCATCAATACCAGCATAATGAATAACGGTAAATCCCAGTTGTTCGTTGCTTCGTGCAACCAACCGGTGCCAAGTGGACCAAAAAACGCAATCAAATAACCAATAGCTTGCGCCATGCCGGACAGCTCGCTTGATTGATTGGCGGTATAAGTACGCATCGAAAACAGCATCATACTTAAAGTGAAAATCGCCGAGCAGCCCATGCCCATTAGTCCTGACCATAGCCAAGCATAATCGGCAGACAGATAAGTGAGACCCAAGACGCCGAGCACGTTTAGTGACGCAGCAAAGATGGCCAGCGCTTGTATAGGACGGCCGCGGTTGACGAGCCACGTTAAGCTTAAAATAGCGACCGGTGCCATAAATTGAAAGACGGAAGCCATTTGCCCCGCGCTCACCGCTGACAACCCTTTACTTAGCCATATCGACGGTAAGAAACTGGCAACGGTATAAAAAAGCAAGGACTGTAAGCCCATAAATACCGCAATTTGCCAAGCAAACGGCGTACGCCACATCGAAATGTGCGATGGCGCTTTCTCGCCTGCCGCAAGCGGTTTGATGGGCTGATGATTTGATGAACCCAAACGCAGCCGTAGCACTACCCAAATGATTAAGGCAAACAAGCCTAAAATCGACCAGCCACCCAGCGCCCATTGCCAGCCAAATTGCTCAGATAACGGCAAAACCACGCCTGCGACAATCCCTGCCGAGACGGTCATGGTAAGACTAAAGAAACCAGTAATCAGCGGAATATGGTTCGGTGTGCGCTGCTTAATCACCGGAGCAGCAAGGGTATTGGCAAAGCCAATTGCCAATGTCAATAGTAAGGTGCCGCTTAAAAAGCCTATCCAAGTCGGAATGACGCTACGAATAACCATACCTGCGGTTAATAACGCAATCATCGTGATCAGCGTATTTTCAAGCCCAAAACGCTTCCCAATCGTAGGCGAAATAAAAGCCCCAAGCGCAAAGGTCAGCATCGGCACCGCACCAAGCCAACCAATTTGGGTTTCGGAGATATCAAGCGCCCCTTGTACCACCGGTGCAATAGAACCCAGCGCCACAATCGGCGCGCGCATATTGGACGCCAATAAAACCATAGCACATAGCACCAGCCAAAAAATAAAGCGCGATGAGGGCAGCTTTAGGTTTGCTGGCGCATCTGGTTGAGACTGGGACGGTATATCAGATTGCAAATTAGGAGAGGTAGACATAGCAGCACGACTATTAAAATAAAAAAAGGACACGTCATTTATAAGCACTGACTCAGCAGCACTTATAAATAACCCCAAGGCCCGTCGATAAGACGGCGCTCAAGACCACATATTAGAATTTGACATACTCCCACCACTTTCGCTAAGCTCAAGTGGGGGATTCTAAAAGCGTTAGCGCTTAGGCGACTTTCTCACG